>CBETOJ010000036.1:0-9314 GCA_965537725.1 uncultured Campylobacterales bacterium
GATTAGTTTAATGCTTCTAATCTCTCATCATCATTTTTTTTAATATCTTTAAATATACATTGAGCTTCTATGTGATCTTTAAATACCCTCTTTTGTTCACTACTAGGCAGATTCTCTTTTTTTACTAATGCCATATTTTATCCCCTTTTTAATTATATTTGTTTATTTGGATAATCCAAAATCTCTTTTAAAACATTAGGAAATGGCATCTTTTTCTTAGCCGCTCCATTTTCCCAACAACTCTTTGGCATACCATACACTACAGCTGTTGTTTCATCTTCTGCGATTGTATATGCACCATTTTGTCTAAGTTTAAGCATACCTTGGGCTCCATCATCACCAATTCCAGTAAGCTCAACTGCTAATATATTTTTACAATCATACGCTTTAGCTGCACTTAAAAATAGTTCATCAACACTAGGGGTAAAAAATCTTTGATTTTTCTCTAAATGTTTACACACTAGTACTCCACTCGCTTTTTTTGTAAGAACTAGATGAAATCCCCCTTTAGCAATGATAACTTGCCCTCTTATAACTGTCATACCAACACTACTTTCAACTACCTCTAAATTTGATTTTGCATTGAGTCTTTTAGCAAAACCACCTGTAAAGTTTTCTGGCATATGTTGTATCACAACAACTGGATAAGGGTAATTAGCAGGGAGAGTTGATGTTATATCTTCAATAAGTCCAGGTCCCCCTGTACTACTCCCTATCAAAACTAATCTATCTGCTTTCTCATTTTTAGCATGTTTTGCAGATTTTACCACTTCAATATTTTTCTTTGAAAGATCAAGCCGTTTTGAAGTTGCTTGTTTTTTGATCTTTAATCTATTTCGTGGTATAGATGCTGCAGCTCCTACCTTATCTAAAATCTCCCTTTCACTCTCTTCAATTCTTAAAGTGATAGTTCCAGGTTTCAAGATAAAATCAACAGCACCAGCATCAAGTGCTTCAAAAGTGATATCAGCATCTTCACTTGTAAGTGAAGAGACCATAAGTATAGGTGTTGGTTTGATTCTCATAATCTCTCGCACAGCTGTTATACCATCCATCACTGGCATATTGATATCCATAGTGATTGCATCAAAATCAAACTCTTTTACAAAATCAACTGCTTCTAAACCATTTTTTGCAAACCCTATATCGTATCCCGCTTTATCTAGTGTATCTCCTAATTGCTTTCTAATTAAAGCACTATCATCAACTACCAAAACACTTTTTGCCATTTTTTTATATACCCTTAACTTTTGAAAATCTAATTTTTATCTATCATCTGTATAGATTCTATTGTGTTATCATCTAACACCTCTGTAATTCTTAATTTTAAAATAGTTCGTTTCCCACCATCTAAAGTGATAACTTCACTAAATAAAGAATCTTCACTACTACTTTTGCTTATATTAACATTGTCTATAAACATAATCTCATTGACATCATCTACAAAAAGACCAACTTTTTCATCTTTTATATTGCAAATAAGTATTTTGCTTTTTGGAGTAATCTCTTTTACAAAACCCAATCTTTCAGGAAGTGAAACTATAGGTATCACTACACCTCGTAAGTTAATCACACCATCTACAAAAGCTGGAGCTTCAGGAATAGCTGTGATCTCTGTATATTTTATAATCTCTTGTACATCTTGAATATCAAGTGCAAACTCTTCCCCTTGTATTTGAAATGCTGCTATCTCACTCATCTCTTCTTCTCCTTGAGTAGTTTCATCATTATTTGTATTTACACTATCGTGGTTATGATGATCTTCTTCTATAACATACTCTTTGGTTATCTCTTTGAGGTATCTACTTGATATAATAGAGATAATTTTATCTTGAGCTTTATAGATAGACTCCACTTTACTATCTGCAAATCTTTCAGGTAGTTTTTCAGTTTGATTTTTTGGTATATCTTTTACTTCAGTTATACTATCAACTAAAAGTGCTACAGATTTACCTTTGTGACTAAGGATTAAAAGTCTTTTCTCTTTCTCATCTTCCTCTTTGATACCATCTTTAGCAGGGACATTAATGATCTGTTTTAAATCAAGTGCAACTATAAGTTCATCTCTTAAAGTGATCATCCCCATCACCCCATACCCTGCTTCACTTACAGGTGTGATAGTTTTAGGTACAAAGATAATCTCTCTTGCTATTTCAAGTGAGATAGCAAAACTTTCATCCCCTAGTGTCAAAAAGATAGATCTTTGAGCATCATCATTACCTTGCGTGTTCTTTTGGCAATTGTTATCATTTGTTTCAAATTTATCAAGTTCTACAGGTGTGTAACTTACAAGTGAAAGTGAGTTTATAGCGACACAAGTATCGATAACTTGTATGATTTTTTCATCCTCTTTATAAAGTCCAGATATTTTAATATCCTCTTTATCTGACTCTTCATAGTTTGTATTATCAACACTCTCCATCTCTAGAACTTCATCTACTAATATACCATATTCCACTTCATCACATTTAACTGTAAGTATTCTAGCATCTGTTTGTTTTACATCAACATTGCCATTACCTAAAATAGTAGCCATATCTACAACTGTAACTGTTCGTCCACTGATACTTGCAACACCTCTAATTGCCTCACAAGTAAGTGGCATAGTAGTTATATCAGGTACTCGTAATATTTGCTCTATATCTTCACCATCAAAAGCAAACAACTCCTTGCCGATTTTTACCGACAATATATTATTTGGAATTGCCATAATAAAACCCTATCCTCTTTGAAGTTCATCTGCTGCTACTGCTAACTCTTCTACTAACTCCGTCATTCTAGATACTGTATTTTGGATCAGTTCGGCTGCTGATTTACTCTCTGCAGCATTTGATTTTGCTTGTTGTGCAGCAAGGGTAATTTGTTCACTTCCTGTTTTTGCTTGCTCTAATGCTGTTGCATTTTCATCATTTAATTGGTTCAGTTGCACAATTGCATTTAATACATCTTTTATATTTTGTACAACACCATTTAATTCATTTTCTACAGTAGCAAGTGATATTTTTTCTTTCTCTTGATTGGCAATTGCATTTGCCCAATCTCGTAAAATATTTGAAACCTCTTCATCAAGAGTATCCATAGTATCTGTAATAGTCTCAATATTTGCTCCACTATCAAGTGCAAGATTTCTAACATCACTACTTACTACCGCAAAGCCTTTACCAAACTCACCAGCACGAGCCGCTTCAATATTTCCAGATACTGCTAAAGTGGTAGTTTGAGATACAACATTTGAAATTTTAGTTAAAATTTTATTGATACTTTTTGCATCTTTCTCTACACTTATCATCTCTTTAGTTGTAATCTCACCTTTTTCTACACTTTGGGTAGTTAACTCTATAATTTTTTGTAAATCAATAATATTTGTAGTTAAATCTGTTGTAAGAGTCTCAATATCTGTTTTTATATCTTCTAATAATAGATTTGTTTCACCTACATAACCTGTACTTTTAGCTGCAACTTCAGTATTTTTGTCAGCATCCTTTTGGGCTAATTCAGCTGCAGTTTCTATTTGATTTAATGCCCCTACAATTTCATCAATTGATCTATTAATTGACTCAATTGCAGAGCTTAACTCCTCTGCCATACTTGCTATCTCTTCTGCATCTTTTGCTGTATCAGTAGATGTTTTTAACTCATCTGCTAGGTCACTTAGTTGAGAAGCTGCTTGTTCACTTTCGGCCAATGATGAAGCTTGTAGTTCTATAGCACTAGTTGCCTGACTTACTGCTCCACTTTGCTCCTCTGCCGCACTTGCAATTGCTTCAGATGATTGTTGCATAATATTGATCTCATCCATTAATAATGCTAACTTTTCTTCCATTGTAGCTGTATTACCTGCAGCATTTTGTGCTAGAGATTTTAAACTATCCCCTTTTTCTACAATTGATTTTCCAACATCAGCAGCTTCTGTTATAACAACTTGAACCTCTGTGATATTAGCTTCAACTTTTTCTATACTTCCTTGAATCTTACCTACAACAACTCTTGTGTTTTCAGCATTTGTTGCACTCACCTCTGCTAATGCTCTTGTCTCATCTGCAACAACTGCAAACCCTTTCCCATGCTCTTTTGCTCGTGCTGCTTCAATAGCAGCATTGAGTGCCAAAAGATTTGTTTGATCAGCTGCATCTGCTATCATAGAAACTGATGAACCAATATTATCTGAAGCGGTTTTTAAACCTTTAGATTTTTTAGCTACATCTAAAGCTACATCTGATGCTTCTATAATTCTTTTTGCTGAACTATCAACATTATCTAAAGATAAATCTAATTGTTTTAATGTATTATCAATCTCTCTAGCACCATTTTGTGCTTCCTTTACAATACTAGAGGTATTTTTTTGTATTTGAGTTACTGCACTTAAAGATTCTTCAGCTGCTCCTGCATTCTCTTCAGCTGCTGCTGAGATTTGCTCCATAGCAGATTGTAACTCCTCTACTGCACTTACTGCTTCTTGAGTACTTGTGAGTAACTCATTTGCAGTATGTGCAATAGTTTCACTCACCTGTTGTTGTCTAGCTAGTGTTCTTTTTCTTACTTTATCACCTTGTGAGCTAAATGTTGTTTTTGGTGCAGTTGGTGTTGTTGCTACTGATGTAGTTGTCGAACCTGATTTTTTATTTATTAATGCCATCTTGTTTTCCTTTTTTATTAAGAATTTTCTCTAAAAGTTATTTTTAAACCTTAGTTTAATTTCACAAATATTCAATACAAATACTTGCCAAATCAAACTAGAAGTCACCCATAATCTATATCTATTTTACTATACTATTCACATCCAATACAAAAAGTATCTCACCGTTTCCAAGGAGTGATGTACCTGTGATCATCGGATGATTTGCAATAGCACCATCAAGTGGTTTTTGTACTACATTAAGCTGATTTACAAACTCATTGACCACAAGTCCATATCTCATAGTTGAGGATTGTACTATCACAATTGACTGTGTCTCATCATCTATTTTATTTGGTGCTAATAACCTTGGCTCAAATACAAGAGGAATAAGCTCACCTCTTAGTCTAGCGTATGGTTTGTTCATCGCTATTTGCATATCTTTTGAGGCTATTTTAATAGTTTCTATCACATTTTCCATCGCTATTGCGTAGTTATTTCCATTCATTTTTACACAAAAAACATTTGTCAATGCTACACTTACAGGAAGCTCAATAGTGACTGTTGTCCCTTTCCCACTAGCACTTTTGAGATGAATATTACCATTTAACTCAGTAATAGTCTTCATAACTGCATCTGTTCCTACACCTCGTCCAGAGATATCGGTGATCTGATCAGCGGTTGAGAGTCCTGGATTGAAGATCATCATAAGTTTATCTTGCTCACTCATAGACTCTATTTGCTCTTCTGTTGCTATCCCTAACTCTAAAGCTTTGATTAAAACTTTTTGTACATTGATACCGCGACCATCATCCTCTATGATGATGTATACTTTATCACCTTCACTTTTTGCACCAACTTTTATATACCCTTGAGGATCTTTCCCTGCTTCTATTCTCTCCTCTTGTGTAGGTTCAATTCCATGATCTAAAGAGTTTCGTATAATATGTACAAGTGGATCAGCTATCTTTTCTATCATCATCTTATCAAGCTTCGTATCCCCGCCATACTCTTCAAATCTGATCTTTTTATTGAGTTTTTTACTTGTATCTCGTATCAGTTTTGGATAACGACTAAATATATATGATAATGGAAGTAGTCTCATCCCCATAACTAGGTCTTGAAGTTGTTCTGTTACTCTGTTAATCTCCTCATATTTCGCTATTAATTCTGATTTTGCTACTGTATCTGTCATTATACTATTAGCAATATACGGCAGTGCATTTTTCATAACCAAAAGTTCCCCTATAGTATCCATCATATTATCTATATCGCTTTGATCTATTTTGACTGTTTTTGGAACTGCTGTATGTGCTTGTTTTGTTGGAGCTGGTTTTTTCTCTTTTGTTGAAGGGGTTTTTATCTCTGGATCTGGTGTTTCAATTTGTTTAGTAGGTTTAACCACTTTTTCCTCTTTTGGTTGTTGTACCTCTTGAACTTCCTCTTTTATCTCTTCTTCTAAAGTTTTTACCTCTTCTACAATTTCAGATTCTATTTCTGCTTTTTCTTCTACTGTTTTGGAAACCTCTTCCTCATTGCTAGAAAACTCTTTAAAGCCTGATAGATCTTCATTTGGATTTAACTCTAAGATATAGTGAACTATCTTTTTAGCCAAAGTTGTTTTATCGTCATCTTTACTAAAATCAGGATCTATACCTATAAACTCTAAAGATGTTTTTGAGTGAAGTAAAACTCGAGATAGTGCCATCTCATCTTTTGCAAATTTTAAACCTTTAAGTTGTTGTTTTAACGCACTTATTACAGTTGATTTTTCTTCTGCTGTTGCATTGTTGTTATCTTCCTTATTATTCTCTTTATTTTCAACAACTTCTTGAGTTTCACTCTCTTCATTTAAACCCAAATACAAAGAGATATCTTTTATGATCTCAAGATAGTCTATCCCCTCAAACTCAAAATGGGGTAATATCAGTTCAAGTCTTGAAAGTGCAAACCCCTCTTTTGTTTCTGGATTTAATATTTTTGTTACTGCTGATAGATTTTCACTAAGTTTGCTAAAATCATTTTTTGCTAAGCTCTCTTTAAAATCACTTGCAAAATCATCGAAGATATCATTTTGTACCGATTCATACTCTGATTTAAAAAGCGATTTAACACTTAAAGGATAGAGTTGCACATCATCAAGAATATTGTATAAGCTATCTTCAAGTATATCTTTTGAGCTTTTCACTACCAAAGAGAGTCTTGTCTTCCATAACTTTGGATCATCATTTACATCATCACAATCAACAAACACACTTGTAGTGACACTATAAATAGACTCATCACCTATTAAGTAGGCTAAATATACAGGATCATTTCCAAGTTCGCATGTCTCTTCATCTAGATCCATATCAATAAGATAAAAGTTTTCATCTTCAATAAACTCTTGTGATATCTGCGGCTGTTCAAATGGCAGTTCACCTATAAATGAACCAATATTATGATGAGATATCAACTCTGCAAAATAATCATTTTGATCTGTTATGATATTTAGCTCAGTATCTATGGCATTATCATCAGTTGTATCATCCTCTTTCCCTGTGAGTGCTTTGACGCTATTAGCAATATCTTTTACTAACTGCTCATCAAAATCTGGTATATCACCTAGCTCCTCTGTTGCATCTATCATCTCTACAATTTCATCAAAAGCATCATATAAGACATCTAGCATATTTTCAGTGTAAGTGACTTTTCCTTTTTTTATCCCATCAAGTAGATCTTCAGCATAGTGGGTGATACTTTTAACAGCCTCAAGTCCAACTAAACCAGCGCCCCCTTTTAAAGTATGTGCTGCTCTAAATAGAGCATTTAAAATTTCAGGATCACCACTTGCTAATTGCTCTAAATTTTGATCTAAAAAAGATAAGTTCTCTCTAGCTTCACCTAAAAACTGTTCTAGTATTGCATCCATATAATTTTCCTTTTATTTTTTAAATGTAAGCATTTTTACATTTAAAATGAGATCATCAGGACGAGCTGGTTTGACTAAATACATAGAAGCGCCACTTTCATACGCTAGATCCATATCCATCTCTTCACTCTCTGTACTTACCATAATAACAGGTGAGACACTACCTTCACCTGTTCTTAATCTTTTTACAAAACTATACCCATCTAAAACTGGCATATTTATATCCACTAAATACAAATCATACTCATTAAGTTGTGCTTTTTCAAGTGCTTCCATCCCATTTTCTGCTTCATCACACTCATAGCCACCTTTTTCTAAAATTTGTCTATGATACAATCTAACTGTAAGTGAGTCATCTACTATGAGTATTTTTTTATTTGCCATGTTTTTTCCTTTGTTGTTATCTTATTCTTAATATTCTTTTAATTGCCATAACTAACTTATCATTTGTAAATGGTTTTGTTAACCAACCAACTAGCCCTATTGATTTCCCTTTTGCTTTCATCTCAGGCGAGTTCTCCGTAGTTAAAGCAATAATAGGTTTTGCTTTTACACTTGGAGTTGCTTTTAAAGCAGTTGCTAGATCAAATCCAGACATTTGAGGCATATTGATATCAGTTATACATAGATCATATATCAAGCCATTTTTCACATCATTAAGGGCTGTTTGGGGATTATCGTAGGTGATTAATTCAAAAACTCCCTTAGCAACTAAATCTTCAAGTGCCATCTGTGCTGTCATAAGTACTGTTGCACTGTCATCTACTAATATTATTTTTTTTGCCATTCTTTATCCCTTGTTTGATTGTTTTTTAATATATGATTCTAGTTGAATACAACTATTTAAAGCGGATGCATTGATATAAAATACATCTACTGCATCTTGATCTATAAAAACATGATTTTTCCAATCTTGTAAATCTTTTAAAATAGCTATTAAAAAATTTACTATAAATTCAATACTTTTTTCATCTAAACCATTAAAATCTATTTTTTGTAAAACTTGATTTAATAAATTTAATGAGGTTGATAACTCATAAAAATCGATAAATGTATTTAAAAATCTTGAATAAGCTTCTAAAATATGCTCTAAGTTTTCCAAACCGTCTTCTATATTATCATGATCAAGAGAATCTATTATATGATCAATATCACCATCTAAGTGTTCTAAGTCTTCTAAGATATAGGATAGATCAGGATAATCTTCTAAAAAAGTAGTCGCTGGAATTTTTTTATGCGATTTATTGAAATCATCCATCAGGCTACTTTGCATCTCAATATTTTCACTAGAAAAATCGTCAAAATCGTCAAAGTCGTCAAAATCGTCAAAATCGTCAAAATCATCAAACTCTTCAGAGGGTATAATATAACGATTTAACATAGCATCAATCATATTTGAATTAATAGGTTTGGTTATATATCCATTTGCCCCAAGTAATTTTGCTTTATGTTTAGTATCTGTATCAACTAAAGCAGTTTGTATCACTATATTTGGTTGATTTGATAAATATGTTTTTCTTATTAATTCAAGGGCTTCTAATCCATCCATCACAGGCATCATAATATCTAGAAAAACAACTTCATAATCTTTTTGCTCTATTTTTTCAAACCCTTGTTTCCCATTAAAAGCTTCATCTATTATAAAAGTATCAATATTGTGTTTTCCAAACCAATCCTCAATAAACAACGTAAGTACATCTCTATTAATCTCAGTATCATCAACTATTAATATATTCAATTATAATCCTTTCCTAATAATTATATATATATTTATATTAAAAGTAAAGT
>CBETOJ010000037.1:0-9259 GCA_965537725.1 uncultured Campylobacterales bacterium
ATATCCACTACTTTAGAGGCATATCCCCATTCATTATCATACCAAAGAACTAGTTTTACCATTTTGTTTTTTATCACTTCTGTGAAACGATGATCTATGATAGAAGTGTAAGAAGAGCTTTTAAAATCACTTGAGACTAAAGGATCAAAACTATTATAAAATACTTTAAATATTTGCTCTTTTTGTAGCTGTTGGAAAAATGCTATGATCTCCTCTTTACTGGTTTGTTTTTTTACACTTATACTAATATTAATAGCTCCCACTGTTTCAGTTGGAACTCTAAATGAATTTGAACTAATAAGTTCTGCATTAATCAAAGGATGAACTAAAGAACATGCATCTATAGTGGTTGTATGACTAGGGATTATATTTTGTAAAGCACCTCTTCCAAACTCAAAGTTACAAGTGATATCTCTATCACTGCTTCCTATACATCCACTATCTAAAGTTTTTTGATGGTTGAGTAATGGATGGATTGTTGAGATATCCCCATACTCTATACCATAGTTCGTATCAAGTGCTTTTAAAACTGGTAATAAAGCTGTTGCATTACATGAGCTTGTAGAGACGATCTTTTGCTCTGCACTATTATAAAGCTCCTCATTTACCCCTAAGATCATATTAATATCTGCCATCTTATTTGGATGGGTTAAAAAAACTGTTTGTACAGGAAGTCTTTTTAATATCTCTTTTTCTACTTTAACACCACTTGCATCAATGATGATATCAATTTCTAAGCCTTTGAAATCTATATCTTGAATATTTTTTTTATGGCTTAGAAAAATTTTTTGAGAACCCCCAACTAAATACTCCCCATCTACTTGATATTTGTCATCTAAACTTCCATAGGTAGAATCATAGTTTATTGTATAAGCGATATTTTGCTTATTTGGTTTAAGCTCATTAATCGCTACTATTTGTATCTGTGGATTAGTTTGTGCGATTCGAAAGATACACTTTCCAATCCGACCTAATCCATTGATACAAACTCTTTTCAACAGCTTTTTACTCTTCAATAATAAGTGCTTTTACCCCAGGTAAAAGCTTTCCTTCAATAAGTTCAAGTGAAGCACCACCACCAGTAGAGATAAATGTCATCTCCTCTTCATCACCTGTTCTTCGAACTAAATCCGCTGTATCACCACCACCAACTACTGTTGTTGCATATGAAGCAGCTACAGCGTGAGAGATCTTGGTACTCCCTTTTGCAAACTTATCCATCTCATATACTCCCATTGGTCCATTCCAAAGGATCGTTTGAGCATCTTCTAAAGCTTGAGAGAAAAGTGTTGAGGAAGCTGGTCCGATATCTAATCCCATCCACCCTTTAGGGATCTCTTGTACAGTAGTTGGTTTTGCAAATGCTTCTGCATCAAATGCTTCTGCTGCAATTACATCTACTGGCAGATAAAACTTTACTCCAAGTTTTTTTGCCTCATCCATAATTTTCATAGCATCAGGAATTAACTCATCTTCAACTAAAGAGTTTCCTACATCATGACCTAAAGCTTTTAAGAAAGTAAATGCCATACCACCACCAATAATGATCTTATCAACTTTTGTAATTAAATTATTTAATACTTGAAGTTTGCCACTTACTTTAGATCCACCTACAATAGATACAAAAGGTCTTTTTGGATGCTCTACAATATGATGGAAAAATTTAATCTCTTTTGCAAGTAAAAACCCTGCTGCTTTATGTTCAGTATCAAAATGTTGTGCAATCCCTTCAACCGAAGCATGCGCTCTATGAGATACTCCAAAAGCATCATTGACATAGATATCAGCCATATCTGCAAGAGTTTTACTTAATGCTGGATCATTTTTTGTCTCACCCTCTTCAAACCTCATATTTTCTAAAAGCATAATCTCTCCAGCTTTTAACTCATTGGCAATAGTAATTGTTTCATCACAAATAACATTTGGAGCAAGAATAATATCAGTTTTTAAAAGAGTATGTAACCTTTTAGCTACTGGCTTTAAAGAAAACTTCTGCTCATATCCACCTTTTGGTCTTCCAAAGTGACTAGCGATAATAATGGCACAATCATGATCAATACAATATCTGATAGTATTTAAAGCACTTCTGATTCTTCTATCATCTGTTATATTTTGATACTCATCTACTGGTACATTAAAATCACATCTTATAAAAACTTTTTTTCCTGTAATATCTATATTTTTAATTTCTTGAAGTTGCATACTTTCCCTTTTTAATTTTTTAATTTGTTGCTACATAAACACCCATATCCACTAATCGTGTTGAGTATCCCCATTCATTATCATACCATGAAAGCACTTTTACCATATTCCCCTCTATCACTTGGATTGTATCCAGAGGTACTACAGTTGAAAGTTCTTCACCATTAAAATCACTACTTACTCTTCCTTCTATATCAATTCCAAGTATCCCTCACTAGCATTGGAAAAAGCATCTTGAACCTCTCGTAAAGTTACATCTTTATTTAAAGTTACTGTTAAATCAACCATTGAAACATTTGGAGTAGGAACCCTGATCGCTTGACCATTTAGTTTTCCATTAAGATGAGGCATCACTTTTCCTATCGCTTTTGCAACCCCAGTTGTTGTAGGTACAAGATTTGTTGCGCCAGCTCTTGCTTTTCTTGGGTCTTTTTTATGTTTTGCATCTAAGATTGGCTGAGATCCAGTATATGAGTGGATAGTTGTCATTAAGCCTTTTTCTATCCCAAAAGAATCATCTAATACTTTTGCAACTGGAGCAAGTCCATTAGTAGTACATGAAGCATTTGACACAATAGTTTGATCAGTATAAGTATCTTCATTTACTCCCATTACAAAAGTTGGTGTATCATCTTTTACATCAATATCTGTTCTATTTCCATGTACTGTATCGTATCGCAAATTATACTGAATCATTGACTCTTCACCACTTGCATTTGTTGCAACTAGCTCCACATCATCTCTATTGGCAATTATCCTTGCAACACATCTTCCGATTCTTCCCAAGCCGTTAATAGCCACCTTTACAGCCATCTATCTTCCTTGTAGTTAGTTTAAAAAAATTAGTTAATTTTACCAAAGAGATTCTATAAATTTGGTTAAGGAAAAATGAACATTTTTTAAGTTGCCTAAGAGGTAAACTTCGCTAAAGTACCCATAATAATTTTTACAATTCAACTGGAGTTTTTTATGCCAATTATGATCCAAAAAAGAAATGGTAGACAAGAAGTCTTAGATATCACAAAAATCCAAAAATATACGATAGCAGCAACCCAAGGACTTGAAGGAGTCAGTCAAAGTGAGTTAGAAATTGACGCTCAAATTAAGTTTATTGATGGGATGAGCTCTAGTGATATTCAAGATGCACTTATTAAAACTGCAGTTGAGAAAATAGATATAGATGTACCAAATTGGACATTTGTTGCTTCAAGACTTTTTCTATTTGATCTCTATCATAAAGTAGGGAAAGCAACCCATGGAATAAAAGGACAACCATACTGCCATTTAAAAGATTATATTCGATATGGACAAGAAGCAGGGAGAATCATCTCTGGCCTTGAAGATGGATATGATCTTGATGATCTTAGTGATTACTTAGAGCCTGAGAGAGACTTCCAGTTTACGTATTTAGGAATGAAAACTCTTTATGATAGATATCTTTTAAAAAATGGAAATAAAGAACCAATCGAACTTCCACAACAGATGTTTATGGGGATAGCAATGTTCTTAGCTCAAAATGAGGTTGATAAACAGCAAAAAGCGAAAGAGTTTTATGATGTAGTATCAAAATTTGAAGTGATGTTGGCTACTCCAACCTTAAGTAATGCAAGAACCAATAGACACCAACTCTCATCATGTTATATTGGATCTAGTCCTGATAATATTGAAGGGATCTTTGATGGATATAAAGAGATGGCACTTTTATCTAAATTTGGTGGAGGGATCGGTTGGGACTGGAACTCTATTCGAAGCTTAGGTGGATCGATTGATGGTCATAAAAATGCTGCTGGTGGTACTGTTCCATTTTTAAAGATCACCAATGATATCGCTATTGCCGTTGATCAACTTGGAACTAGAAAAGGTGCTATTGCTGTGTATATGGAACCATGGCATATGGATATTGAAGATTTCGTTGATCTAAAGAAAAATTCAGGAGAAGAAAGACGAAGAGCCCATGACCTTTTCCCAGCTCTTTGGATCAATGATCTTTTTATGGAAAGAATCCTAGAAGATGGTCATTGGACACTTTTTGATCCATATGAAGTAAGAGATTTAGCTCCTTTAACTGGAGAAGAGTTTAAGAAAAAGTATGAAGAATATGAGAATAATCCAAACATTACTAAAGAACAAATGCCTGCAAAAAATCTTTGGAAAAAGATCTTAACTTCTTATTTTGAAGTAGGAAGCCCTTTCCTTTGCTTTAAAGACAATGCCAATAAAGCAAATCCAAACTCACATACTGGATTTATTAGAAGTTCTAACCTTTGTACGGAGATTTTCCAAAATACCAATCCAAACCACTATTTAGTAAAAATAGAGCTTGAAGATGGAGAGATCTTAACTTTCGAAGAGGAAGAAGAGGTTACTTTAGATAATGGAAGAGTAAAAAAAGCAAATAAGATCACTGCACTTGATTCTTTAAATGGAAAGAGAATCTTTATCGTAGAAAAAGAGAAGATCGATGGGGATACTGCTGTATGTAACCTTGCGTCTGTAAATCTTAGTAAGATCAACACAAAAGAAGATATTGAAAGAGTTGTACCAACAGCTGTTCGAATGCTTGATAATGTGATAGATCTTAACTTTTATCCTCTTAGAAAAGTAAAAGCAACCAACCTTAAAACAAGATCTATTGGTCTTGGGGTAATGGGTGAATCTCAAATGGTAGCAGAACATGAGTTAGTATGGGGAAGTAATGACCATCTTAAAAAAATTGATATGGTTATGGAAGCGATCAGTTATAATGTTATCCAATCATCTTCAAAGCTTGCAGTAGAAAAAGGGAAATATCCACTCTTTAATGGATCAAAATGGAGCCAAGGAATTATGCCTTTTGATCATACAGTTCCTGCTGTGAATGCTCTTGTAGAAAAAGATCTTTTTGATAACGATGGATATGATTGGGATGCTTTACGAGAACAAGTAAAAAAAGATGGGATGAGAAATGGGTACTTAATGGCTATTGCACCAACAAGTTCAATCTCTATTTTAGTAGGAACTACTCAAGCGATTGAGCCAGTATATAAAAGAAAATGGTTTGAAGAGAACTTAAGTGGACAGATCCCTGTAGTTGTTCCAAACCTATCACCTATCACATGGAACTTTTATACTCCTGCGTATGAAGTGGAGCAAACTGATATTATCAAAGCTGCAGCTGTAAGGCAAAAATGGATCGACCAAGGACAATCTACAAATATCTTTATGAGTTTAGATAAAGCAAGTGGAAAATATCTTCATGAGATCTATACTCTAGCATGGAAACTTGGATTAAAATCTACATACTATCTAAGAAGTCAATCTCCTGAAGCAGTTGCTGATGTTGCAGATAGAAGTATGGAGTGTGTTGGTTGTCAATAAAAAGTCATTTAGTTACTACAAGTAATATTAAAAACAATATACAATAAAATTAAAAAGAGTAAAAACAATGGATAGAAAACCTCAATGATAGAAGAACATTTGGCGGAAATCCTGATGGGATGATCAACTTTACAAGAGCAAAATATGAATGGGCTTTAAAACTTTGGGATACTATGGAAGCAAATACTTGGTTTCCTAAAGAGGTACAGATGACTCAGGATGCTAAAGATTATAAGTATCTCACAAGTGCTGAGAAAAGAATGTATGACCTTGTACTCAGCCAACTTATTTTTATGGACTCTTTGCAAACAAATAACTTAATGGATAATATCAATCCATATATTACTGCACCTGAGATCAATGCGATCCTTTCACGTCAGTCATATGAAGAAGCAAACCACTCTAAATCATATGCAGTAATGGTTGAATCAATTTCAGATAACACCAATGAGATCTATGATATGTGGAAAACAGATCAAAAACTACTAGAAAAAAATAAATTTATCGCAGATACGTATAAAAACTTAGCTGGAAATATCACGGATGAGAAAATCGTCCTTGCAATGTTTGCAAATCAGATCTTAGAAGGGCTTTATTTTTATGCAGGATTTGCAGCAATGTATGCCCTTGGAAAATCAGGGAAGATGCTTGGTTCATCTCAAATGATCAAATTTATCCAAAGGGATGAAGTAACTCACTTACTTCTGTTTCAAAACCTAATCAATTCTACAAAAAAAGAGAGACCTGAACTTTTTACTGGGGAGCTTGAAGCACAAGTAAGACAGATGTTTAGACAAGCAGTTGATCTTGAAGCTAGCTGGGGTGATTATATTACACAAGGTCAGATCCTAGGATTTACCAAAGATATTATAAGGCAATATATTGAATATCTTGCAGATAGAAGACTTGAAGCTGTTGGATATACTCCTGAATATGGAGTAAAACACCCTATTCCATGGGTAGATGGATATAGTTCATTTAATGACCAAAGAACAAACTTCTTTGAAGGTAATGTTGTTAATTACTCAAAAGGAAGTATCGACTTTGATGACTTCTAAAAAAATCTAAAGAGCATATATGGGTACAAAAAACTCTCAAATACTATTAATAGAAAATGCTCTCCAAGGGCTTAATAAACATATCTATGAAAAAGAAGATAGTATTCGTATGCTTGAAGATCAAGCAGATAAGTTAAAAGAGACTATCTCAAATCTAAAATATGAATGCAAAACAGCAATTAATGAACAAGAGAAGCTTGAAAATAGAATTGAGCAACTTGAAAAAATGAATGCTATATTAAAAAATGATATAAAAGAGAAAGATCAACAACTTGCAGTAAAAGCAAAAGAACTTGATACTATTGGAATACAAAACGAAGAGTTTTTAAATAGTGTTGAACATAGAATGGGTGAAGCAAAAAAGCAGCTTGAAGATAAAAACTCAATTATTCTAGAGCTTCAAAGAATCAATAAAGAGCTTAATAAAGAGATGCAGCATCTCAAAGAAGAGTATGATAATAGTGGTTATGATAATAGTATGCTCAAAAAAGAGCTAAAAAATCAAAGAAAAACAATCTCAAAACTAGAAAAACGTCTGAAACAAGAGGAGTTTAAAAACTTTATTGATTCAAAAAATAAGTTTGATTATTCAGTAAAAGATATCGATCTTGAAGAGGAGGAGTTTGATACCTCTTTACCAGACATTCCAACTCACCACTCAGAATTGAAACTTGATAAACTAGAGGGGAAGTTAATGGAAGCAAAAAAGCTTCAAAAACTTGGTGAAAATAAAGAGTTACAAGATATCTCGTCTCAGATTACAGAAGAGGATATTTTACGAAAGAAGCTAGGATTTTAATCACATATGGAACTCGTAACATTACAATTAAAAACTTCAAAAAACTTTGATAAGAATCTACAAAAACTCATTAAACATATTAAAAATCAAGAAGAAAACTCTCTGATTTTAGTTCCTGAACTTTTTTTAACTGGATACTCTTATGATCGACTTGAAGAAGCTGTAAAGTTTTGTTCAAAAGCATTAAAAACATTAAAGTTTTTATCTTATGATAGAATAATAGGAATCACCCTTACTACTAAAAACAATGGAAACTATTTTAATACTTTTCACCTCCTCTCAAAAGGAAAAGTGATCCACACCCAGTCAAAGTATCAACTTTTTAGCCTAGGAGATGAAGATAAGTTTTTCAAAGCAGGAGAGCTTAAGCAGATAAAACCTATCAATTTAGATGGTCTAAAAATAGGAACTCTTATCTGCTTTGAACTTCGATTTACAGAATTATGGCAGAAGCTAAAAGGGTGTGATATTATTTTAGTTCCCGCTATGTGGGGAAAAAGTAGAAAAGAGCACTATGAGAGTCTTTGTCGGGCTTTAGCCATTGCAAATCAATGTTATGTAGTAGCAAGTGATAGTAGTAATGAAAATATGGCAAAATCAAGTAGCATTATCTCTCCATTTGGAGAAGTCCTTAAAAATGATTCAAAAAAAGTGATTAAAGGTTTTTTTGATCCAAAAGAGATCATTAAAATGAGAAGGTATCTTCCTATTGGACTCAAATAAAAAAATAGATTCGATCCTTTTTGTCTGTCTAGGTAATATCTGTAGATCTCCGCTTGCTGAAGCAATTGCTAAAGATATCGCTTTGAAAAAAGGCTTAGATCTTAGAATAGAAAGTGCAGGTACAGGTGCATGGCACGTAGGAGAACCACCTTGTGAAAACTCACAAAAAATAGCAAAACAAAAAGGTCTTGATATCTCCAACTACCATGCAAGGCAAGTTAATAAAAATGACTTTCAGAGTTTTAGTTTAATCATTGGCCTTGATGATAGTAATATATCAAACCTTAACAAAATGGGTTGTAAAAACCCTCTTTTGCTTGGAAGTTTTGGATATAACAATGAAGATGTCCCTGATCCTTATTTTTTTGACGGCTTCGAAGGGTTTGAAAAAGTGTATGATATGATTGAAGTGTGTGTCACTTCTTTGATAGCTCAAACCTTTGAGGTCTAATAGTAAGATCTGTTATCACTCCATCACTTTTAATAACTTCTATTACAGTTTTTGCAATAGTTTCAGAGAGTAAATAAGTATCCTCTTTTGGTGAAGGTTCAAACTTCAAATCATCAAAAAAATTTGTTTTGGTAATATCTGGATTAATATTTGTGATCCGAACTCCACTTCGTCTAAGCTCTTCAAATAAACATAAACCAAAATCTCTTAAGCCACTTTTTGTAGCAGTATAAAGCGCTGAAAACTTTGAATGTTTTGTAGCTTCAATAGAAGTGATATTGATAATATGGCCTTTTGTTTTTTTGAGACTTCTAAGAAGAAGATTTGAAAGAATAATAGGAGCTGTTAAATTGATATCAATCACCTCTTTTATCTTAGATATACTTATCTCTTCATGGGGCTCAAATACTCCAATACCTGCACAATTGACTAAAAGAAAGATATCTTCTTTTGAGATAATAGCTTTCACCTCTTTTTCTAAGGCTTTTGTATCTTCTAATCTTGAAGATAAATGGATAACTGTAAAACCATCTTTTTCTAACTCTTCACAGATCGCTTTTCCGATGCCTGAACTATATCCAGTTACAATAGCCTTATTCATTGATGATCTCTTTTTTCATCTTTAATCGAATATAAAAAAATACTAAAATAGCTAAAAGTATAAGAATA
>CBETOJ010000038.1:0-9256 GCA_965537725.1 uncultured Campylobacterales bacterium
AAAATATTTATTAAAAGATTCACTTGTAAATACAAAGGCTTTAAGATAGTAGCTTTGAATAGTGCTTCGAAGAGATAATAGCTCTTGATAGATCACTTTTTCAAAACTAAAAAGATACATAATAACTATTGATACAGCTATTAAAAAAAGGATTAACTTCTTATTCATTAGAGATAAGTTTTAATAACGAGTCCTCATCAAGAGTTTTGCTTGTACCATATGCTACGGCTAACAATGGCTCCTCAGCAACACGAACTGGAAGTTTAATATCATTTGAAAGATATCTATCAAGTCCACGGATCAGTGCTCCACCACCAGTTAATACAACACCATTATCTACAACATCTCCTGCAAGATCAGGTGGCATCTCTTCTAAAACCTGTCGTACTGCAAGTGAGATCTCTTTTAAAGGCTCATGTAATGCTCCTCGTACCCCTTCACTTGTAAGCTCAATAGTAGTAAGTAGTCCAGAGCTATCTCTTCCTTTTACTTTAATACTTAAATCTTTTGGTTGTTTAATTGCAGTACCAATTTCAAGCTTAATACTCTCGGCTGTTCGCTCCCCAATGTAGAGGTTAAAGTTTTGTCGTACATAATCCACGATCGCTTTATCAAATCTATCCCCAGCTACTTTAATAGATTTTGAGAGAACTAATCCACCAAGAGAAGTGACACCAATCTCAGTAGTACCCCCACCGATATCCACTACAACATATCCATCAGGTGAGCTTACTGGAATCCCTGCTCCAATAGCTGCTGCCATAGGCTCTTCTACTAGAAATACTTCCCTAGCTCCTGCACTTAAAGCTGATTCTTTTACTGCTTTTCTCTCAACTTGTGTAATACCATGAGGTATACAGATAATAATTCTTGGTCGTAAAAATGACTTTCTCTTATGGGCTTTTTCAATAAAGTATCGAATCATTCTCTCAGTCATCTCAAAATCAGCAATAACCCCATCTTTCATAGGTCGAACAGCTTGAATATTTACAGGAGTTTTTCCTATCATCTGTTTTGCTTCTTTTCCAACTGCTAAGATTCTGTCTCTTCCATATCTATCATGCTGTACTGCTACAACTGAAGGCTCATTAATAATAATACCTTTTCCTTTTACAGATACTAGGGTATTAGCTGTCCCTAAGTCAATTGCCATATCATTTGAAAACCAACCAATAAATTTATCAAATATCATCTTTATCCTTTTATTATGCTACTTTTGGGAGCTCTGTTTTATTTACAACATTTTTTGTAATTGTAACTGTTTTTCCTTTATATTCAGGAAGTTCATACATCACATCTAACATGATCTCTTCTAAAATAGATCGAAGCCCTCTAGCTCCAGTTTTTCGATCAATCGCTGCTTTTGCGATCTCTTTAAGTGATTCATCATCAAATTTCAGTTCAACATCATCCATTTTAAAAAGTTTTGCATACTGTTTTACTAAAGAATTTTTTGGCTCTTTTAAAATATGAACCATAGTATCTTCATCAATCTCTTGTAAAACTGCTGTCATATGAAGACGTCCTATAAGCTCTGGAATAAGGCCATATTTTACAAGATCATCTGCTTCAACTAGTTCTATTACTTCATCTTGCTCTTTTTTTGTTCTTTTATCTTGGTTAAATCCTAAAGTGTTTCCACCTTGTCTTTTTCCAATAATATCTTTGAGTCCATCAAATGCACCACCACAGATAAATAATACATTTGTTGTATCAAGTTGAATAGAGTCTTGTCCTGGGTGTTTTCTTCCACCTTTTGGTGGAACATTTACTAATGATCCTTCTACGATTTTAAGAAGAGCTTGTTGTACACCTTCACCACTTACATCTCTTGTGATACTTCTATTTTCACTCATTCTAGCAATCTTATCTATCTCATCAATAAAAATAATCCCTTGCTCAGCTCTTTTGATATCACCATCAGCTGCTTGGATCAATCTTGTAACAACATTTTCAACATCATCACCTACATATCCAGCTTCTGTTAAACTTGTAGCATCTGCAATCGCTAAAGGCACATCAAGATATTTTGCAATAGTTTGCGCTAAAAGTGTTTTCCCACTTCCAGTTGGTCCTATTAAAAGTACATTTGATTTTGCAAGTTCAGTCAAATCATCACTTGTTTCTTGCATAAAGATTCTTTTATAGTGGTTATAAACTGCAACACTTAGTACTTTTTTAGCCTTATCTTGACCAATAACATAATCATCTAAAATCTCTTTTAACTCTTTTGGAGTTAAGATCTTATACACCTTTTCTTCTGTTGTTTCATGATGTTTATGTGAACTTTTATGATTTTGAATAATCTCATATGCAGATTTTGCACAAGTTTGGCAAATACTTGCATTATCTCCAGCGATCACTGGATTCTCTTCAGAATCATGTACTCCACAAAAATCACATGTAATATTTTCTTTACTCATTCTTATTTCCTCGTAAAAGGTATCCCTCTTTTTGTCTCAATTATAAAGTTAGCTAAACTTAAAACATACTCGTTTTTACTCTCTTCAAGTAGCTTAGCAGCACTTTCACCTAATGGTTGTCCAGATTCAAAAAGAGCTTTATACGCTTTTTTAATTTCATCAATATCTGATCGATCTTTTAATCTTCTTCGAAGTCCTGTTAGATTTAAACCTCTAATAGTTGCACGATTTCCCTCTGTATTGCAAAATGGCGGGATATCTTGAACAACAATAGATCCACCACCGATCATAGCTTGTGTCCCTATTTTACAAAACTGATGGATGGCACTCAGTCCCCCAACTACTACAGAATCTTCAATCTCCACATGTCCAGCAAGTGTAGCAACATTAGCAAAAATACAATTATTACCAATAATACAATCATGCGCCACATGGGTATATCCCATAAATAGATTTCCATTTCCTATTTTAGTAATAGCTCCTCCACCTTTTGTCCCTGGATTAAATAAAGTAAATTCACGTATCTTATTATTATCTCCAATAATAAGCTCCACATCCTCTCCATCAAATTTTAGATCTTGTGGAATTGAACCAAGAGTAGCATGGGAAAATATCTCATTATTTTGCCCAATCGTTGTTTTCCCTTCAATGACACAATGACTTGCAATAGTTGTACCACTTCCTATAACCACATCTTTTCCAATAATTGTAAAAGGTCCAATAGTTACATCATCTGCAATTCTTGCACCCTCTTCTATTATGGCTGTTTGGTGAATAGTAGCCATTACTTATCGACGACCATCGCTTTAAGTTCAGCTTCACTTACTAAAACATCATCCACATATGCTTTTCCATCAAGTACAATGATGTTTTTTCTAAGCTTTATCACTGAAATTCTATATTCTAATTTATCACCAGGTTTAACTGGGCTTCTAAATTTTGCCCCATCAATACTCATAAAATAGATCACTTTATTTTCTAATTCTTCTTCAGTTAGACCTGAGCTTTTTAAAGCTAAGATCCCACCAGCTTGTGCCATACCCTCTAGGATCATAACCCCTGGATAGATAGGGTGACCTGGGAAATGTCCTTCAAAGACTGGTTCACTTATAGAGACATTTTTATATCCCTTTACACTTTCTCCCTCTATTATCTCTGTAATTCTATCCACTAAAAGAAATGGATATCTATGGGGAAGTATTTTTTGTATCTCTACAACATCTAACATTATGTCTCCTACTTAAAGATCTTTATTTATTAAACATATCAATATTCCTTTTATTATAGCTAAAACAAGATTATATTTTCTTGTTTTGAAAATTTTAAACACTCTTTGTTAGTCTGAGTTTTTAAAGTAATATTTAAGTTAAACATTATAGAATCCTAAAAAAAAAGATAAAGGAAGTATAAATGTACAACAGAGACTATTTAACTGACAAGGGTAATACTAGCTACTCTCATCAAGATGAGGCTTATAGTTCTTCTTCGAGATCTGAAGCACCTGCTGATTTGATGGCTTTTTTACGAAGCACTTATCAGTTATTTGCTAGTTCACTTCTTGCAGCAACGGCTGGAGCATATATCGGTTTAGATATGGTAAGTACTATATCTAGTTGGTATTGGGGATTAGTGATCTTAGAATTTGCATTACTATTTGGTTTATATGCAGTAAAAGATAAGCAAGGAATCAACTTAGCAGTTCTTTTTGCATTTACATTTGTTAGTGGTTTAACAATCACTCCACTATTAAGTAGTGTATTTAATATGCCAAATGGAGCAAGTGTAGTAGCACAAGCATTTTTAATGACATCAGTTGCCTTTGGTGGTATTTCTATGTTTGCTTTAACAACAAAGAAAGATTACTCAAATATGGGTAAGATGTTATTTATTGCTTTAATTATTTTAATTGTAGGATCGATCAGTAATATTTTTATTGGATCTCCAATTTTACAATTAGGTATTGCAATGGTAGGTGCACTTTTATTTAGTGCATTTATTTTATATGATACACAACAAATAGTTAAAGGTGGATTCTCAACACCTATTGAAGCGGCTATCGCTTTATACTTAGATTTCTTTAATCTATTTATTTCTCTTTTACAAATCTTTGCTGCGTTTAATAGCAGTGATGACTAAAGAGGAACTTAGACTTCTTGATGCCAACCTCAATCGTCTGAGGGAGGGCATCAGAGTTATTGAAGATATATTTCGATATATTTTTAACAATAAAGAGATCTCTTCACAATTAAAAACACTAAGACATCAAAGTAGAATTGACAATTATAGTGATCTTTTAAGCTCAAGAGATATTCAAAATGATGTGTTAAAAGCATCCCATAAATCTGAACTTAATAGAGAAAATCTTGATTCAATTTTAATTGCTAACTTTAAAAGAGCCCAAGAGAGTGCAAGAGTTTTAGAAGAGTTTGGGAAACTTATAGATGCTACAACAAGTGATAGATTTAAATCGATCAGGTATGAGCTGTATCATCTTGAAAAATCTATAGCAAGAGACTAAAAGAAAAGGATATTTTTGATCTATTTTGTGATTTATCTTTTCATTGAAGTGATGATCTCCTCTTTTTTTATCACATTAATAGGTGGATTATTTACCTTTTTAGAGATTCTACTCACTGCTATCATTGGTATCTCACTTTTAAAAAATTTTAACTACTCACTTGAAGAGAATATTGTAAAAATACGTACTGGGCAAATGAGCCAAGAGGAGTTCATCGCTACCAATGCAAGTAGAAGTATCGGTGCTTTACTGCTTATAATACCTGGTTTTTTTACTGATATTCTTGGTATTTTATTACAATTTGGAATACTCATAGGTCTTTTTGAATTTTTGTTCAAAAATAAAAACAATACTTCGTTTCATAACACTTATGATACCCACACAACAAGAAAGGAAAAACATGATGAAATTATCGACGTTGAAATTATTGAGCATAATAGTTCTTCTAAGTAGTTTAGCTTTTGCAAATGATAAGCTTGAAAATACACTTATAAAGTTTGAAAAACAAAGAATAGGGAAACAACTAGCAAGAATGGGAGGAGAGCTCCATAATGTTTCAGTTGTCTTAAAAAAAGATCTAGGTCAAGATGGTTGGGTTGGATATGTGATGAACTTGAACTTTACTCTTCAAGGGAAAAAACTTAATCAAAAAGACACACTTTTTTCAAATGGAAATCTTATCTCAATGGATCTTATCAATGTAAAAGATAAAGTCTCATTCAAAAATAAAATGTATCCAACTTTAGGAAAAGAGTTCTTTAGCGATAAACATCTTATTGCTGGAAACCCTAATGCAAAAAATACTCTTGTGATCTTTAGTGATCCACTTTGTCCTATCTGTATCGATGAGATGCCTTATATTATGAAAAAGATCATTGATAATCCTAAAAATGTAAAACTTTACTATTATCACCTTCCTCTTCAAATGCATCCAACTGCAAAAACTATCTCAAAAGCTTCTATCTTAGCAAGAGAACAAGGAATTAAAAATGTTGATTTTAGAATATATAAAGCAAACTTTCCACAAAAATATAACTTTGATGCCTATAAAGATTCAGACCATGCAAAAATCTTAGGGTTTTTCAATAAAGAGTTTGGAACAAACTTTACAATGAAACAAATCAATGATCCAAGACTGGAAAAGATGTTAGAAGAGGATGAAAAAATGTCTGAAAAAGCATTTGTAAATGGGACACCAACTGTATTTTTCAATGGTGAATATGATATGAGAAGATCAGAGTTTGAAAAACACTTATAAGATATTGGAGGGATAGTGGAAAAAGTAATAATAGCAACAAGAGCAAGTGATCTAGCACTTTGGCAAGCATACCATGTAAAGGATAGATTAGAAAACTCTTATCCTAACTTAGAAGTTGAGATCAATAAGATCGTAAGTACTGGGGATAAAGTACTTGATAAGCCTTTAGCACTTATTGGAGGAAAAGGTCACTTTACAAAAGAGCTTGAAGATGAGATGTTGACTGGCAATGCGAACTTAGCAGTACATAGTCTAAAAGATGTTCCAACATATATGCCTGAGGGTTTAGAATTAGCAGCGATTACAAAAAGAGCTGATCAAAGTGATGTATTTTTATCTCATAATTTTGCTACAATTGAAGATCTTCCTGAGGGTGCAGTGGTAGGGACTACTAGCCTAAGAAGAAGAATGCAGCTATTAAATATGCGACCTGATCTCAAAGTAAAAGATTTAAGAGGAAATGTAAATACAAGACTTCGAAAACTTAAAGAGGGTCAATATGATGCGATCATCTTAGCATGGATAGGTCTGAATAGACTTGATCTTTTAAAAGATATCCCATATACACAAAAACTCCCACTTGACCTTATGATTCCTCCAATGGGACAAGCTGCTCTTGGTATTGAGATACTTTCAAATAATGTGAAACTAAAAGAGGTAGCGCTTAGTCTCAATGATGAAGAGACTTATCTTTGCTCTACAATTGAAAGAGATTTTATAGCCTCAATTGAAGCAGGATGTTCAGCTCCTGTTGCTTGTAATGCTACTATTGAAGAAGACACAGTAACTCTAAGAGCAATGATTGGCTTTCCTAATGGAACAAACATTATGCAACAATCTCTTTCAAAAAAAGTTACTGAATCTAAAGAATTAGGAAAAGAGTTAGCCAAATCAATGATAGAAAAAGGTGCTCTTAATATTCTACAAGAGGCAGAAAAGATCGCTTTTAAAGATGAAATGCCAGGAAGGTTATAAAATGAAAAAACTATTTTTATCTATTGTATTTATTTGTATCAGTTCTCTATCTCTTTTTGGCTCTCCTACACTCAAACATGCAGATTCATATCAAGAAGCTTTAGAACTTGGTGTCAAAGAAAAAAAACATGTGATCTTGTTTGCACATAGTCCTTTTTGTCCTTGGTGTAGAAAAATGGAGCAAGATACGCTTTCAAATGAAGGGGTCATTAAACTTTTAAATGAAAAATATATCTTTTTAGCAGTTGATCTCAGTCTTCAAATGGAAACTGAAGATATCCCAAGTAGGTTTTTACCACAAGGAACCCCTGTAACCTTTGTTATTGATCCAGAGACAGAAGAGGGACTATTTACTATGAGAGGATATAAATCAGCAAAAAGTTTTATGTGGAGATTAGAAAAGTAACTCTAATACACTATCTTACTTAAGTACAACCCATTTGGTGGAGCCAATGTGGTTGATACTTGTTTTTTACATCCCAATTGTAATTGAAGTTCCTCTAAAGTAAGCTCACCATTTGCCACTTTCATTATAAAATCCACCATCATTCTAATCTGACTGCGAAGATATGAATTTGCTCGAAACTTTAATATATACAGTTCTTTATATCGATAGAGTTTTACCTCCTCAATATTACGAATAGTACTTTTAGGCTCACTTCCTGTTTTACTAAAAAATAAAAAATCATGAATTCCATGAAAATACTCTAATACCTCTTTTATTTTCTTTTCATCAACTGTTTGAAAATAGCTAATAAAACGTGTTTGAAAAGGGCTTAGTTTTTTATCTGTAAAGATATATCGATACTCTCTACTTTTTGCACTAAATCTTGCATGAAACTCATCACTTACTTTATAAATAGAGCGTACTAAGATCGTTTGTGGTAATAGTTTATTAAGTGTATTTTGAAGCTTTTGTATATCACTCCAATATTCTGGAATAAAAAATGTTACTACTTGTCTAAAAGCATGGACATCCCTATCTGTTCGGCCACTAAATTCAAGCTTTGCTTTAATATTGATATATTTTAATGCCTCTTCTAAAGCCCCTTGTACTGTCTTTTTCTTTGGTTGAATTTGTGAACCTTCAAAGCCAGAGCCATCATAAGCAATGGTAAGCTTGATCTTTTGCAAAATCAATATGCCTGCTTTATTTTTTTATAATAAAAGAAATACCCGATACTAAACCAAGCAATTGGAAGATAGAATAAAAGCTGTAACTCCATCGTTTTAGAAAGCTTTTGAGTAACAACAATAAAAACTACAGTTGCTATCATACTAATAGCAACACTATGGTTTTTTTCATACCTTGGATTATAATATCCTGCATATAAAATAATAAAAATAGAAAGAAGTGGAAATAATGAGCCTAAAATAAAAAAGGTTAATTTATCATATTCTTTATTCCAATACTCTATAAACTCATTAAAAGTATTGATATTTTTTACTTTTTTTAGCTCATTATAAATAACCATTTTTTTAAAATTGATCTGACTAAGATCCTTAGAGATATCAAATACTTTTCCATCTTCTAGGTTTAAATTCAACGCACCATCAACATTTTTAATAGTAGCAAATTTTGCAATGATAAAGACACTTTTTAGATCATTTTTTTCATACAACACTATATCTTGATAAAGTCCATTTTCTTCTTTATTTACATAAATAAGCCACTTTCCAAACTCTTGTCCATATTCACTAGGTTTGATATTAAATTGTGCTTCTGTTTTTTTATGTTCAATAAACTGTTCTTTTAAAATAAGTGATTTTGGGATAAGTAGAAGTGCAATAAAAAGGATTAAAAAAGTAAAAGTAAATAAAAAAGGTAAATATAGCTTTAGTATTTTTAATGGATTTTGACCAAAACTTGTTACAACGATCAGTTCATATTCACTTGAGAGTTTTGAAAGTGCTAAACTCATACTAATAAAAACAGTTACAGGTAAGGTATAAAATAAAATGGTAGGAAGATTATAACTAAATAGCTCCATAAGCTCTAAAAAACTTAATTGAATAATTGAAGTTAAAGAAGCAAGTTTTACCAAAAAAATAATAGATGTAATTAAAAACAACGTTAAAAAA
>CBETOJ010000039.1:0-9190 GCA_965537725.1 uncultured Campylobacterales bacterium
ATTATCCTAAATTTACTTTTTTTTATTGTAATTTTAATCCTAAATAGACACTTTTTTATAGTTTTTATTATTATTTTGTCTTAATTGTATAAAAAATATCCCCCGTATTATTTTCTTTTGGGTTTTTTTTCATTAGAATAGACTGTTCATAAATCAAAATTAGGAGTGAATATGACAAAACTAGTGAAATTATCGATTGCAGCTGTTACAGCGTGCGCTTTAACTGCAAGTGCAGGAACTTTAGAAAATGTTAAAAAAGAAGGATTCCTTAAGTGTGGTGTTAACACAGGACTTCCAGGATTCTCAGAAGTGGGAAGTGATAAAAAATGGAAAGGGATAGATGTTGATGTTTGCAGAGCAGTTGCAGCAGCTGTTTTAGGAGATGCGGAAAAAGTAAAATATGTACCATTAACTGCAAAAGAGAGATTTACAGCTCTTCAAAGTGGTGAAATTGATGTTTTATCTCGAAATACTACTTGGACTGCTACTAGAGATGCTTCTTTAGGAGCTAACTTTGCAGGTGTTACATATTATGATGGTCAGGGTTTTCTTATTAATAAAGATTTAGGAATCAATACAGCAAAAAAACTTGATGGTGCATCAGTTTGTATTCAAGCTGGAACTACTACTGAGCTTAACTTAGCAGATTATTTTAATACAAACGGTATGAAATATAACCCAATTACGTATGATACAACAGATCAAGTTTCAAAAGGGTTTGAATCAGGACGTTGTGATGTTATCACTTCTGATGCTTCTCAACTTTATGCATTAAGAACAAAATTTAAAAATCCAGATAAATTTAAAGTTTTACCAAATATTATTTCAAAAGAGCCTTTAGGGCCACTTGTAAGACAAGGTGATGATGTATGGTTTAATATCGTAAAATGGTCTTTAAATGCATTAAAAGCTGGTGAAGAGTTTGGAATCACATCTGCAAATGTAGATAAAATGGCAAAAGAGAGTAAAAATCCAGAGATTCAAAGAATCTTAGGAGTAAGTGGTAAAATCGGTGAAGATTTAAAACTTGATAAAAAATGGGCATATAATATTTTAAAACAAGTAGGAAACTACGGTGAATCGTTTGAGAGAAATGTAGGGAAAAAATCTCCACTTAAAATCTCAAGAGGACTTAATAATCTTTGGACAACAAAAGGCGGATTACAATACGCTCCTCCATTTAGATAATAAGTATTATAAAACTTAAGAGTTTCTCTTAGGTTTTATAAAGTGTGCAATCAATACTGATAAATATAAATGTATCTATCACTATTGGTTGCTTTTTTAATTATTATAAGAAAGGAAAGTTGTGTCAATTTTAAATAATAAATTATTTCGAGATATAGCTTCGCAGTTTATCATAGTAGTACTGCTTGTGTTATTTTTATGGTATATCATCTCAAATCTACTTTACAATATTGATCAAAGAGGGATCACTACAGGGTTTAGTTTTTTTAATCATGTAGCGGGATTTGGTATCTCAGAATCTCCCGTGATCGATTATGATGATAGAAAATCTACTTACTTTGATGCATTTTTAGTAGGTCTTTTAAATACTATGATTGTCTCTGGAGTTGGGATCATCTTTGCATCAATCATCGGACTTCTTGTGGGAATCGCAAGATTATCAAAAAACTATATCGTTTCAAGGTTAGCCTTAGCGTATATTGAATTTTTTAGAAATATTCCGCTTCTTCTTCAAATCCTCTTTTGGTATAATGTTGTTTTAGCAACTCTACCAAGTCCAAGACAAAGTCTTGTTTTATCTGCTGCAACATTTTTAAATAACCGTGGTCTTTATCTTCCAAAGCCAATGTTTCAAGATAATTTTTGGATTATACTTGTTGCCATAGCTATTGCAATAGGGATAGTAATCTATCTTGCAAAGTGGGCTGATAAAAGGTTTGAAGAGACTGGGAATGATTTTCTTTTATGGCCTTGGGCAGTAGTGATTATTTTTGGGTTGCCATTAGTTGTGTACAATATTCTTGAAACACCAATTATTATGGATCTTCCAGCACTACAAGGATTTAACTACAGCGGTGGTCTTCGGTTTTCTCCTGAATTTTTAGCACTTGGTTTTGCCCTTAGTATCTATACTGCTTCACTTATTGCTGAAGCAGTTAGAAGTGGGATCGAAGCGGTTCAAAAAGGGCAAAAAGAAGCTGCTGCTGCTTTAGGGCTTAGTAGTTATAAAGCAATGAAACTAGTGGTACTACCCCAAGCGATTCGAATCTCAATTCCTCCAATATTAGGACAATATCTAAACTTGATCAAAAACTCATCTTTAGCTACAGCTATTGGATACCCTGAGATTGTTACAGTATTTAGTGGAACAGTGCTTAATCAAACTGGGCAAGCGATTGAGATCATTGCTGTAACTATGGCAGTATACTTAACTATTAGTTTAACAGTTTCTGTGATCTTAAATATTGTGAATAAGAAACTAGAGATAAAGGAGAGATAATGGCAGTTTATGAAGAAAAAATAGCAAGACCAGCTCCTGCAGGACTTCGTGGTCCTTGGCATTGGATGAAAGAGAATCTTTTTGCTTCTCCTATGGATATTATCCAAACCTTTTTAGTGATAGCATTTTTAGCATGGGTCATTCCCCCATTTTTAGATTGGGCACTATTTGATGCTTCTTTTGTAGGTGAGACAAAAGCAGATGCTACTGGAAGTGGAGCAAACTGGATCTTTATTAAAGAGAAGATCGATATGTTTATCTATGGATTCTACCCACATGAGGAGATCTATCGGATCAATATTATTTTTGCACTCTTTTTTGTAACAGTTATACTTTTTAAATATGTAGCAAGAAGTTTTTGGCAAAAAGCATTAGTATTTATCGCCTATCCTGTTATCGCATTTATCCTTATTAAAGGGGGATATTTTGGTTTTGTAGACGTTCCTACTGATAAATGGGGAGGATTGATGCTTACTTTAGTAATTGCTGGAGTTGGTATTGTCCTTTCAATTCCATTAGGAACTGTACTTGCTCTTGGTCGTCAGTCAAAACTTCCTATTATTCAGAACTTAAGTGTTTTTTATATTGAGTTTATTAGAGGGGTTCCTATTATTACGATGCTTTTTATGGGATCTGTTTTATTACCTTTGTTTTTTGCTGAAGGTGTTGAAGTAGATAAACTCTTACGAGCACTTATTGTGATAGTTATGATTGAGTCTGCCTTTGTAGCTGAAGCGGTTAGAGGTGGTCTTCAATCAATTCCAAAAGGGCAATATGAAGCAGCTGATTCATTGGGTCTAGGGTATTGGCAAAGTATGCTTTTTGTGATCTTACCACAAGCTTTAAAAGTAGCTTTACCAAACTTAGTAGGGATTGCCATTGAGTTATTTAAAGATACTTCACTTGTTATGATCATTGGACTATTTGATGTGTTATCAATGGTGCACTTAACAGCGAATGATTCAAATTGGTTAGGAATGGAAACAGAAGGGTATGTATTTGTTACCTTTATTTACTGGGTGTTCTGTTATGGAATGTCAAAATATAGTATGATCTTAGAAAATAGATTTAATACAGATCATCGATAAAGATATGGAGTTGTAATGGAAAATATAATTGAAATAAAAAACTTAAATAAATGGTATGGAGATTTTCACGTACTAAAAGATATTAATCTTAATATTAAAAAAGGTGAGATCGTCGTAGTATGTGGACCAAGTGGTAGCGGAAAATCTACAGTTACAAGATGTATCAACTATCTTGAACAGTTTCAAGAAGGAGAACTGATCGTAAATGGTACAACACTTACTGATGATGTAAAAAAGATCAAACAAGTAAGAAGTGAAGTAGCAATGGTGTTCCAACATTTTGAACTTTTCCCACACCTTAGTATCTTAAGCAATCTTATCTTAGCTCCAATGCATGTACATCATATGCCTAAAAAAGAAGCTACAGCGATGGCAATGAAATATCTTGAGCGTGTAAATATTGCCGATCAAGCAGATAAATACCCAAATCAACTTAGTGGTGGACAAAAGCAAAGGGTGGCAATCGCAAGAGCTCTATGTGCAAATCCAAAGATTATGCTTTTTGATGAACCTACAAGTGCCCTTGATCCAGAGATGATCTCAGAGGTTCTAGATGTAATGATCGAGCTTGCTAGTGAAGATAAAACAATGGTGTGTGTAACCCATGAGATGGGATTTGCTAAAAAAGTAGCTGATAGAGTAATCTTTATGGCAGATGGTCAAATTGTAGAAGAGAATACACCAGATGAGTTTTTCAATAACCCAAAAAATGAAAGACTCAAGCAGTTCTTACAACAAATTCTTTCCCATTGAAAAAGTACAAAAAAGCTTGTCTGGTCTTAAAAGATCAGGCAAGTAAAACCCTTATAGAGCTTCAAGAGTTCTATGAAAATCACTATAAACAATCTTTACCTATTGTTACTTATAATGAAAAGATAGAGTTTGAAGAAGATACTATCTATTTTTTATATCTTGATGATGAACTAATAAAAAAGTTTTTATTTGAAAATAAAGATCAAAAGCTCAATCTTTCTATTCTTCCAAATGAAGATTCGACTCAGAGTATTACAAGGTATGGACTTTCAAAAGATATCTATGAAGCGTTTGACGATGCTTTTAGAGAAGAGCTTCGCGTCAATGATCAGCTTTTAATATGCAATGAACAAGTGGTATTTAATAAAATCTCTATTGGAAATGTACAAAACTTTAGCAGATATAGTGATAGTACATGGGCAAATATAAAAAGATTTTTTAAAAACCTAAAAAACCTTCGATATCAAGCGATCACTTTTGAAACAGAGAAGAAAAATAGTTTAAAAACAGTAGTGAGTGGAGTGTTGGTTTTAGAAGATTATACGGTATATAAGAGTTTTAGAAATATTGAAAATAGTTCTTTTCATGATGGAAAACTCAATGCTTTTATTATCTCACCATCAAGTATACTCTCATATATCTATCATTTTTTGATCATTGTTTTTTATCATAAATTTTCACTTAATCGGCTTCCTTGTGGTATTGGATTTATCTCTACAAAAAAACTTTCTCTTAGTAGTGGAACCCCATTTGAGTTTACTGTAGATTCTGTGGCAGTGAGCTCAAAAGAGATCCATATAGATGTAGTACAAAGTGAACTTAATATCAATTATGGTAAAAAGTTTGAAGAATCTATCAATGAAAAGAACCAATATGATGAAAAAGAGAGCTTTAATGTACGCTATCTTCCAAAAGGGGAGTTAAAAGATCTTTTAATAAAAGGACGAATTCCACTTCTTAAAAAAGCAAGTGATGAAGATATGAAAGAGACTTTTACTTCTATAAAAGAGGGTGCAAAAGTAACTTCGATCTTTATCACACTCATGATTCTAAGTACCTTACTTGCAACTGTAGGGATCTTTCAAGACTCTACACCATCAGTAATTGGTGCGATGATCTTAGCTCCACTTATGACACCTATTATCTCTTTAGCAATGGGGATGGTAAGAAGTGATAACTTAATTATCAAAAGAAGTGTTTTAACTCTTGGATTAGGAATCTTAAGTGCCTTGTTTTTTTCAAGTTTAGTTACTCTTATGATTCCTCTTGATAGCGCAACCTCTTCACAAATATATTCAAGGATCAATCCAAATCTTCTTGATCTTTTTGTAGCAATATTCTCAGGAATTGCAGGAGCTTATGCTGCTTCAAAAGAGGAAGTAGCAAAGTCTTTAGCTGGTGTGGCTATTGCAGTGGCACTTGTACCTCCACTTTGTGTAAGTGGAATAGGAATAGGGTGGGGTGAGTTTAATATCGTTTATGGATCATTTTTACTTTTTTTAACCAACCTTTTTGGAGTGATAGTAGCAGCTGCAATCACTTTTATTATCCTTGGATTTGCTCCAATTCATAGGGCAAAAAAAGGGATAGTATACTCTTCTATTATGGTTTTAGTGATCTCTATTCCTCTTTATTTTTCATTTCTTTCTTTGATTGAGCAAAATCAAGATTATGAAAGATTACAAAATATTAAAAGCATAGAGTTATATAATAAAAAAGTAAGTTTTAATATCATTTCAGTGAATAATACTTCTAGTGATAAAACAGTGATCAATCTAGAGGTGATCTCAACTACCCCATTAAACTCATCTGAATATAGTGTCTTAAAAGGGAAAATAGAAAAAATACTAGATAAAGAGATCACGCTTTATGTGATACCAAAACTGATCATTGAATAAGGAGAAAAAATGGATTTTTATAGTTTGATCGCTTTTATTGGAGCAATGTTTATTTTAGCAGTTAGCCCAGGTCCTGGACTTTTTGCTGTAGTGTCACGTTCACTTGCTAGTGGATTCGAACATGCCTCAGTGATGATCATAGGGATTGTTTTAGGTGATATTATCTATCTTTTGATGGCAATCTTTGGTTTAAGTATGATCGCTGAACTTATGGGGAGTTTTTTTATTATTATAAAATATATTGGTGGCTTGTATCTGATCTATTTAGGCTATAAAATTATCACTTTTAAAGTAGAAGAGCATAATCTAACAGAAGTCAAAGAGCTATCATGGAAAGCAAACTTTTTTAGCGGTCTTTTTATCACTTTAGGAAACCCCAAAGTGATCATCTTTTATCTTGGGTTTTTACCTGCATTTATGGAACTAGGCAACTTAAGTAATGGGGATATCTTATTATCTATCCTTGTTGTAGCGTCTGTATTAGCTGTAGTGATGTTAACTTATGCACACTTAGCTGCAAAGTCTAGAAAACTTTTTAAAAGTAAAAAAGCGATGCAAAAACTAAACTATGCTTCGGGGGGAATTATGATAAGTGCAGGGGCTGTTTTAATTATCAAAAACTAAAAGAGCAATTTTATTCTATAAAATAGGAGCCGTTTTCGCTATTATTATATTATGAGTTTAGAGATACTAAAAAACACTTTTTTTGAAAATATACAAAGTAAAAAAGAATCTTTTCATAGACACTATCATGATACATATACTATAGGTGTAACTCATGATGGTGTATTTAAATATTTTAATTCCAATAAAGCTTTTTACTCTTATAGATATTCAACAAAGATATCAAATCCTGCTGAAGTTCATGGTGGAGACTCAGATAGCTGGAGATATACAAACTTTTATCCATCAAATGAATTGATGGCTCAAATATATGAGCAAATATTTTTAGAAAAAAAGCTTCCTATCTTTCAAGAGTATATTATAGATGATCTAAGACTGTATAATTTACTTTGTAATCTTTTTCAAAGTGTGTATTCTAAGCAAGATGAGATGCTTATAGAGATAAGTCTTTTAGAAGCTCTTTCATACTTAATCAAAAATCATACTTTTTATACAAAGAGTTATGATGATCTTTTTGATGATAAAAAGGTCGTAAAAACTTCCATAGAATATATAAAAGATACTATAGATTCAAATATCTCCTTAGAGCAATTAGCACAAAATGCAAGTATGAGCAAATACCATTTTTTAAGGGTATTTAAAAAAGAACTAGGGATCACTCCACACAACTATATCCTTTCTCAAACGGTGCAAAAAACCGTACAAAAGATATTTAAAGGGATGAGTTTAAGTGATGCAAGTGTAGATACTGGCTTTAGCGATCAATCCCATTTTACAAGAAACTTTAAAAAGATCTATGGCTATACTCCAAGTAAAGTTTTTGATCCTTCAAAAATTATTCTTTATTAAAAGCTAGTATGATCCATAAAAGAGAACTACAAATCGCATTTAAAGTATCTATCCCTATTATGATGGGATATGGAGTCTTAGGCTTTGCCTTTGGACTTTTAGCAGTAAGCGTAGGACTTCCATGGTATATCGCGTTTATTATGTCTATCTTTATCTATGCAGGAGCCTTACAGTTTTTAGCTATTGGGTTTATCACCTCAAAAGCTGGTTTTATTGATATCTTTATCTCTTCATTTTTTGTAAATATTAGACAAGCTTTTTATGGTCTCTCAGTACTCAATAAGTTTAAAAAAAGTGGCAAACTAAAACCATACCTTATCTTTGGTCTAACTGATGAAACCTATGCTCTTTTAACTACTATTAAAGAGGATGATCAAATAAAGAAAAAATATTACTATTTTTATCTTTCACTGTTTAATCAATCCTATTGGATCATCGGAACTGTTTTAGGAGCATTATTTGGCTCAATGATAGAGTTTGATACAAGTGGGCTAGAGTTTTCACTCACTGCTTTATTTGTAGTTTTAGCGATTGAACAATATAAAACAAAAAAACAATACCTTCCTTTTATAATTGGAGCAGTAGCTTCACTAATAGCGATTATTTTAGTTCCAGTAAATAATATGCTTTTAGTCTCTATCGCTTTAGCTTTACTTGGAATGTTTCTTTTTAAAAATAGGTTTGAAGATGGAATCTAGTGAAATCTATATAGCTATTTCTATTATAGCACTAGCCAATCTTCTTACCCGAGTACTTCCTTTTTTATTTTTTACAAAAAAAGAACCACCACATTATATTATTTTTATTGAGCAAAATTTCCCACCTATTATTATGATCATTTTGATCTTTTATACTCTCTCTTCAATTGATCTTGTAAATCAACTCTATGGATTAAAAGAGATAGCCGCTATAGGGATTACAGCCTATTTACATATTAGATTTAATAACTATCTGATCTCTATAGTTTTAGGAACTTTATTTTATATGGGATTAGTGCAGTTTATATAAATAGCAATATTATTCTATACAAAAAATTCCTCTCATGTTATACTTGTATACAATCTATAAAAAAGTCAACAAATGGAAAGCCAAAAAACAAAGTTTTATATTTTAATGATTATAGCTATGACCTCATGGGGTGCTTCATGGGTCAATGCAAAAGTTTTAAGCAATTATATTACTGCTGAAGAGTTGATATTTTATAGATATGGTATTAGTACAGTTACTCTAGCTCCTGTTTTATTTTTCATGAAAAAATCTTTTAGTATAGATCTAAAAACTTTTAAACTTGCTTTTTTAGCTTCCATATTTTTAGTGATTTATTCAATCTTCTTTTTTAATGGAACTAAATTTGGTACAGCAGGGCTTGGAGGTGCTTTTGTAACTACTTTAAATCCCATAGTTACTTTCATAATTATGGTAGCTTTTTTTAAAAAAGAGTTATTTAAAAAAGATATTTTTGCACTTTTTTTAGGTGCACTTGGGATTATGACTATTTTAAATGTATGGTC
>CBETOJ010000040.1:0-9051 GCA_965537725.1 uncultured Campylobacterales bacterium
TTAATAAAAAATTGGATAAAATGGCAATATTTTTAGAATAAGGGAATATGATTTATGAATAAAATTACTGGTAAAGTATGGAATTTTGGAGATAATATTGATACAGATTTGATCATTGCTGCAAGATATTTAAATAGTAGTGATCCTCATCATTTAGCAAAGTTTGTAATGGAAGATGCCGACCCAAATTTTGCTTCAAAAGTACAACCAGGTGATATAATAGTAGCAGGTGAGAACTTTGGATGTGGAAGTAGTAGAGAGCATGCTCCAATCGCTTTAAAAGCTGCAGGTGTTGCAGCAGTTATTGCACCAAGTTTTGCAAGAATTTTCTACAGAAATGCCTTTAATATGGGATTACCAATTTTTGAATTGCCAAATACAAAAGAGATCAAAGAAGGAGAACTGATTTCAGTTGATCTAGATGCTGGAACTATTGAAAATGTTGATACAAATAAAACTTATAATTTTACCCCAATCCCTCCATTTATGCAAGAGCTTTTAGCTGATGGTGGATTAATGAATTACGCAAAAAAGGAAGCAAATGGCAAGTTATAATATCTCTTTAATTAAAGGTGATGGAATAGGTGTTGAGATCGTAGATGAAGCAGTAAAAGTTTTAGATGCAGTTGCAAAAAAATTTGATATAGAATTTAATTATAAAGAGTATTTAATGGGTGGAGCGGCTATTGATGCAACTGGTGATCCACTTCCACAGGGAACTGTTGATGGCGTTTTAAATTCAGATGCGTGTCTTTTTGGTGCAATTGGTGGACCAAAATGGGATACTCTTCCACGTGAAAAAAGACCAGAGTCTGGACTATTAAAGTTTAGAAAAGAGATGGGTGTTTTTGCAAATCTAAGACCAGCGGTTGTATACGATGAGCTTGTTGATGCAAGTTCATTAAAGCCTGATGTAATTCGTGGTGTTGATATTATGGTAGTACGTGAGCTTATTGGTGGAATTTATTTTGGTGAACCAAGAGGAAAAACTGAAGAAAAAGGATGGAACACAATGGTATATACTGTTCCTGAGATCGAAAGAATTGCTCATGTTGCATTTAAACTAGCAATGAAAAGAGATAAAAAAGTATGTTCAGTGGATAAATCAAATGTTCTAGATGTATCTCAACTTTGGAGAGATACAGTTGAGCGAATTGCTTCACAGTATCCAGAAGTACAACTTTCTCATATGTATGTAGATAATGTAGCAATGCAACTTATTGCAAATCCAAAACAATTTGATGTAATGCTTACGGGAAATATTTTTGGAGATATTCTTAGTGATGAAGCTTCAATGTTAAGTGGATCAATTGGTCTTTTACCATCAGCTTCTACTGGAGAGAAAACTGCAGTGTATGAGCCAATTCATGGTTCAGCTCCAGATATTGCAGGGCAGGGGATTGCAAACCCTATAGCTACAATTTCAAGTGCTTCTATGATGCTACGATATTCATTAAATGAAGATGCAGCAGCAGATGCTATTGATAATGCAATTAAAAGAGCTATGAGCGAGGGATATAGAACAGGAGATCTTGCAGCATATGACTGTAAAGAGAAAGTGAACTGTTCACAAATGGGTGATTTAATCGCTAGTTTTCTTTAATAAGTAATTATTAGACAATAAAAAAGCTCCTAAAATATTAGGAGCTTTTTTTATAGTTAGAAAAAGAGATTAAAAGAGTTCTACTTCTACTTTTTCTTTCCATCTTACAACTTTATTTCTTCCTGATGATTTAGCATCATATAGAGCAATATCTGCATTTTTCATCACAATATCAAAGTTTTTAGAATCATGTGGGAACATTGAAAGACCAATACTAATTGTTTTTTGTAGCACATTTCCTGCATAGATATTAATCTCATTGCTAGCTACTTGATTTCGTAGCTTATTAGCTATTTCTAAAGCAGTCTCTTCACCACTTACTCCAACAAGTAATACAACAAACTCTTCACCACCATAACGAACTACAATATCAGATTCTCGAACATTTTCATTTAAAATTCTTCCAAGCTCTTTTAATACAAGATCTCCCACATCATGCCCATACTCATCATTGACTGCTTTAAAGTGATCCATATCAAGCATCAATACACCAATAGTGATGTTCTCTCTTAATGCTTGAGGGACAAGCTTTCCAAGGTGTTCATCTAGGAACTTTCTATTATAAAGACCAGTTAGACCATCTTTAAAGACAGATGCTTGTAAGGCTTCTAAAAGAAGTTTTACTACAAGTGATGGCACCGCTTCCATAAAATAGTTTTTAATTAATGGCATATTTTCTTTTAGATGACTGAGCTCTCTTTCATTTTCTAAAATAAAATTGATGATCAAAATAGACTGATCTCCAATATCAATAGATCCACAATAATAGAGTGATTTGTCATTTTCAAAATATTGGCATACTTGATGATCTTGTACACTTGATACATCACTAGTACTTCTTACCACTCGGCAAAGATCAGGGTCATTTTCTATATTTTTAATACAGTAGTTACAATCCCCTTTTTGATAGACAAGTTTTGTTCTACTAGTAGCATAGTTTTGTTCCATAAAATTAAATTTATTGATCCCAAATTTATTTGTTAAGATCTGTCCTAATCTTGCATAGATCTCCTCTTTTGTTTTGTCAAGTTCTATCTCTTTTTTAAATTGGTAGATCTCTGAGAGGTTTTTAATAACTCTTTGGGCATTTAAAAGTGGATTTGAAGAATGGTCTGAGAGGTTTCCAATAAAGATAGTGAGTTTTTGATCTATATCACTAAAGGTTGTACTCAAACCATTGACTAGAGTATTATACTCTTTAATGAGGTTTTCTGATTCAGTGGCAAGTCCTGGTTTTTTAACAATATTTGTAAAGATTCCATTTGAGATATTTTTTATTTTTCCACTGAGTTCATCTATTGTTTCTAAGTGAGGTTTTAAGATCTTATTTGCAAAATAGCTTACTAAAAGGATAGCTAAAAAAGTAAATAAAATAATAGAAAATGCTAGTTGTAATCCAGAAGTTCTAAACTCTGAGATATCCATCACAATACTAATAGCTCCTAGAGTTTCCCCATAACTTACATCATGACAACTAATACAGTTAGCAATACTATTTTGTTCTGCTTTATAGGGAATAGTGACTCGAATAGAGGTTTGATCAAAAGATTCATGGAGTTGATATTGAAGCTTTGAAGAGTCTAATACTTTTTTATCAATCTCATCTCTAGGAACTTCCATTTTTGAAGGCAAACCATATTGTTTAATTACATTCTCACCTCGAATGATCCACAACTCTTCTACATTATCCATATCAGATATTGATTTAATATATACATCTCTATGATCCATAGTTTCATTAACCATATAAGAGGTGAGTCCATTTCTTACAACTTCTGCAATAGATTTTGCTTTATTTATAGCAGATTCAATACCATATGTTCTAAAGTTATATGATTCCACAACTGCTAAACATATTCCAATCAGGAGCATCACGAATATAAGTTTTGAGAGGACCTTTTGTTTCATATATATTACCTAAAAAAGTTCAATAGTACTTTCATCTTTCTTTTTAAATCGTTTTACTTGGTTTCTTCCAATATCTCTTGCATCACTTAAAGCCATGTCTGCATTTTTAATGATTGTATTAATGTTATTTGCATCTTCAGGAAACATAGATATTCCTATACATACAGTTTTTTTAAATTCATCTCCATTAGGACTAAGTAGATGAGTCTCTGCTAGTCGGTCTTTGATTTTATTGGCAATTTGAATAGTTCTCTCTTCTGAATCAACATTGATAAGAAGAGCCAAAAACTCTCCACCACCAAAACGTACAACAATATCAGAACTTCTTACAATGTTTTTAATAGTACTTGCATAGAGTTTTAAAAACTCATCTCCAAAATGATCTCCATGCTCATCATTAACAGCTCTAAATCTATCAATATTAATAAGAAGAAGTCCTAAGTTCATATTCTCTCTAATTGCTAGAGGGATCAAAGTTTTCATCTCTTGATTAAAAGCGATTCTATTAGTGAGTTTTGTAAGTGGATCAGTTGTTGTGCTTTTTTTAAAACTAGTAAGAACAAATTGGATATATAAAATATGAACCAGTTCTTTAAAGTAAGTATTTAATGTAAGCCGTTGATATTTATCTAATCTTTTACAACAGTATTCAATAGAGACATAGGTATCATTTGATACTTTATTTGTAAATGTACATCCTAAATCTTTTGCTAACCCTAGCTCAAAGATCACATTTTCAATATTGTTTGTAAAGAGAGATATTTTTAAAGCATCGATATCAAACTCTTTTTTAAGTTCGCTTACCATATTGTCATAAAGGTTTTTTTCACAAAGATCCCCTTCGATAATATGTTTAAAACTATTGATCCTTGTTAAGGTTGTAATGATCGATTTTACTTCATCTAAATGGATCTCATCAACAATTTCACCAAGTCTATCGATAAGTGTGGGGTTCTTTCTTTTCATCCTATTCGTTCCTTAGGTGTATAAGCCAGTTTTGTAATGATCCTCTCTCATACTCAAGTGTTGTATCCTCCCCATGTCCAGGATGGATGTTTAAGTTTCCTTCCCAATCTAAAACCTTTTCAATACTTTTTACCATATCGTTTGGATTTGAATAAGGGAAGTCAACTCTTCCAATAGAACCTTGGAAAATAAAGTCACCACTAAATAAATGATCATTGATCTTAATAGCACTACACCCAGGAGTATGTCCAGCAAAATGATAAAATGTAAACTCAGTACCATCGAAGTTAATAGTTTCATCTGGTTGCACTACAAAATCAGCTTTACTAGATGGAGTTCCTTGTGAAAAAGGATCATTCTCAAGCATAAAACAATCATCTTTTGGACAATAGATAGGAATGCCTAGTTTCTCTTTAACAGAAGAGTTACTCCATACATGATCAAAATGCCCATGGGTATTTAAGATAGCTATTGGATTTGTAACATTGTTACTTACCCAATCTGTCGCATCAACTCCAGGATCGATTATAAAATCTTTATCGTCGATCGTTACAATATAACAGTTCGTTTGATAAGCTCCCATTGGCATTTTTTGAATATTCATTTTATTTGAACCAACTTTTTACAGTATCAAAAAGTGAGCTAAACATATCTTCATGTGGTTTAGAAGCTATTCCAAAGCTCTCTTGAAGTTTTTCTAATAGCTCTTTTTGTTCAGCGTTTACTTTTTCAGGATAAAGTATTTTTATCTGAACAATGAATTTCCCTTTTCCGTATCCATTGACACTTTTCACCCCCTCATCATGGAAGATAAATTGTTGTTTATCACTAGCTCCTGCTGGAATCTTTAGTTCAAGTTCCCCTTTAAGGCTTGGGACTTTAATTGTGTCTCCTAGGGCTATTTGAGTAAAAAAGATAGGAACTTCAAGATAGATATCATCATCATGTCTAACAAAGTGTTTATGATCTTCCACATGGATTCTAATATAAAGGTCACCTCTTGTACCATCAGGGGCAATATTTCCTTTACCGCTGACTCTCATTCGATTTCCATGGTTAATACCCTCTGGGATATCTACTTCAAATCTGTCACTTTTCTCTTCATACCCAAGACCATTACAATCCCCACATTTATCACTTACCCCTTGTCCTGTTCCTTTGCAGTGTGGACAAGTTTGTGCAAAAGTCATAAAACCTTGTTTGATATGGATCTGACCTTGACCACCACAGGCACTACAAGTGCTTAGTTTTCCACCTTTAGCACCAGTCCCTTTACATGATTTACATGCAGTTTTATATCTGTAATTTACATCTTTTTTTGTTCCAAAGATAGCTTCATTGAACTCTAAATTTACTTCAATTTCAGTGTCTAAATTATAATTATATGTTTTTCTTTGACGCCCGCGTCTACCTCCGCCACCACCAAAGGCACTTCCAAACATCTCTTCAAAGATCGATCCAAGATCCTCAAATCCTCCTGAGAATCCACCTCCACCTTGTCCATGCCCTTCTAAGCCTTGCTTTCCATATCTATCATAAATAGCTCTTTTTTCATCATCACTTAAAATCTGATACGCTTCATTAACCGCTTTAAAGTTTTCTTCCGCTTCTTTATCATCTGGGTTTTTATCTGGATGATATTTCATTGCCATCTTTCTATATGCTTTTTTAAGAGTGCTTTTATCGGCAGTTTTATCAACTTCTAAAATTTCATAATAACAAAGATCTGTCAAGTTTCTTCCTTTAAAAATAATTTTTAATATTTGGGTACTGATTTTATCTTATATTAGCTATAATTTGCCTTATGAATAAAGGTTTAGAAAAGTTCTATGATCTTGTTGAGGCATTTGAAAACTTACCAACAATTGGGAAAAAATCAGCAATGCGATTAGCATATCATATAGTGACAGAAAATAGTTTTACAGGGATGAAACTTGCCCATAGTATTGAAACTGCTATAAGAGATATCAAAAAATGTACAAAATGTCATGGGATGAGTGAAAATGAGATTTGTGAGATATGTCTTGATCATCATAGAGAAGATAACCAGCTGTGTATTGTACAAAGTGCAAAAGATATTTTTATCATTGAAGAAGCAAAACAGTTCAATGGAAAATATTTTGTTATGGAGTCTTTAGAAACAGGCTCTTTAAAAGATCTTATCTCAATAGTTGAAAAAAGAGAGATCAAAGAGATCCTTTTTGCAGTGACTCCTAGTCTTGCCAATGATGCTTTTATCTTATTTATTGAAGATAAATTAGCAGGTAAAGGGATCAGCTTTACAAAAATTGCTCAAGGGATCCCTACAGGAGTGAGTTTAGAAAATGTAGATATCCTTTCACTCTCAAAAGCGATACATGGGCAAACAAAGATTTAGCTTTGCTCAGTTTCCACTGAGGCAAGGATCTCTTTAACAGTATCATTATCAAGTAGTACTGTAAACTCTTTTTCTTTTTCAATCTCTTGGATATATTGTTCATTCAATTCAATCGCTTTTTGTAAGTCCTCAATAGCATTTTCAATAAATCCTAAAACACTATAAACTTTGGCCCTTTGATAATACCCATCTGCATATTTATTATCTATTTGTAAAGCTTGATTTGTAAGATTAAGTGCCCAGTTTGCTTCACCAAGGTCCAATACAGAATCAGCTTTGTAGATGATCTCTTCCACATCATCAGGTCGAAGCTCAAGGATCTCATCATAAATCTCAACTTTACCATTTTGAGTAGTTTCTTGGGAAGCTCTCATCCATAAAGAGTGAATAATATTTGTTTTTTCAATCGCTTTTTGGTTTTGTAATACTTGACGAGAACGTTTTTCTAGATCAACTTCAACAGTACGCATCCTTTCTTCATACTCACTAATGATCCTTGAAACTTTTTCATCTACTATAGTTTTTATTTTTTCATTCATATCTCGAATAGCTAATAGCATTATTTGATATCTCTACCTCTTTTTTTGCTAAGGTTTCATGAAGCTCTATTTTAAGATCACGATTCTCTTCTCGAAGTTGTTTAAGCTCATGAAGAATATAGTTTTCAACAAAAGGGTTGTATAAAGGTTTCTCTAAAGAATCAACTTTTTGTTGTATCTTATCCTCTTTAGTTTGTGCTACTAAAGAAGAGAAGAGAAAAAAAGAACTATAAAGAGCTTTGTAAGAGCTTTCATCATCTACTCATTATATGATAAAAGATTGTTATAAAGAGTTTGAAGTGCTATATCAGCGATATTTTGACTTACCCCTATATGAAATGAGATTTTTGAGGGACTCATATCAAACATCTCAAAAGAGATATTATTCTCTTTTAATGCAGTGATAGCATCAACTATTGCAAAAGTATTCTCTTTGAGTCCAATTCCAACTACTGTTATAATAGCAAGATTATAAGTGATAAAAACATGATTTGTTTTGAGTCGTTTTTCTATTTGCCGTCGTAAGTTATTGACATTTCCTTTTAGATCCTCTTGGTCAACTAAGATAGCAATATCATCTTTATCTGTAGGATAATGATATGTATTGATATTAAATTCACCAAATATTTTTAAAAGTTCAGCAGTAAACCCTATCTCATCTGCTAACATATCTTTTTGAATATGGATTGAAGCCATAGAGTCAAGCTTTGCAATCCCTACAATATCTTCCATAGGAACACGCTCATTTAAGATCAAAGTTCCCTCATGTTCAGGATTATTTGTATTTCTAATATTAATAGGAATTTTACTTTTTTTACAATTCAGCATTGCATTAAAATGAAATACATTAAAGCCTTTTGAACTTAAAAGACGCAACTCTTTAAAAGTAAGTCTAGGTATTACATTAGCATTTTCAATGATCCTTGGATCAACCTCATATACTCCATTGGTATCTGTCCAGTTCTCATATACATCTGCATCTAAGGCATAGGCAAGCTCACCTCCTGTGAGATCACTTCCACCTCTACTCATAACAGCAATATCACCACTTTGTGTGATTCCATAAAAGCCAGGAATAAGATAGATTGAATCACTTTGAAGTGAAAAGTTCTTTTTTATATTACTATGAGATTCTGGTAATACTTTTCCATCTGTATATTCTTCACTTAAGATAAAACCAAACTCTTCTGGAAGCATCAGTTTGGTTTTTAATCCTTTTGAATTAAAAAATGATGTGATCACTTTAGCATTATAATGTTCTCCACGCGATAGACAAAAAGCCTCTTTTTTAGAGTTTTTTAGATTACAGGTTTCAAGATCTTTTTTTATGTTTTCTAGAATCTCTTTTTTGTCAATCTTGAGATTTTTACATAATGATTCAAATTTTTCAAGAACTGCTTTGAAACTTTGTTCTGCTGTGATCTCTAGTTTTTGTTCAATAAAATGTTTTCCATCAGTAGCAAAGTTTAAAAGATGATCTGTGATCTTCTGATCATGCGTTTCATCTCGTCCAGGTGCTGATACCACAATTGCTTGTCTTTTTGGATCTTGTTTTATAATATTTAATATTTTGTTTATTTGGGTGGCATCTTTTACTGAACTCCCACCAAATTTACATACTTTCATAATTTTTATCCTCTTCTACTATCTCTTTTAAT
>CBETOJ010000041.1:0-9048 GCA_965537725.1 uncultured Campylobacterales bacterium
ACTCTTCTTTTTCTATCACTTCAAGAAAAATTTTAAATACTACACCTATTAAAAATAAAGCAAGAAAATGGGTACTTAAAAAAAAGTTTACTATGATCACTAGTGATAAAGTGATTAAATATGTACTATTAAGAGTTTTGTTCATTCGTTATATCTTAAATTAAAATATTTTCATTTTGCAAAAAAGTGATAAGTTCATCTAAAGACTCCTCTTTTGCTAAAAGTCGCATAGATACATTAGCATGAAACTCTTTATTAGAAACTTTAATATTCAATCTATTTAGGTGATACTCTACTAAAGAGGTATGCGTGTAGCTAAAAGTGATCTCTTTTTCAAATGTTTTTTCATAGAGTTGTAGATCCGCTTGTTCAATCACTAAATTTACAGCATCACTATATGCTCGAACTAAACCTCCAGTACCAAGTTTAATTCCACCAAAATATCTTATAATGATCACTCCACTATTTATAATATCATGTCCTGCTAAAACAGCTAAAGATGGTTTTCCACTTGTCCCTTTTGGCTCCCCATCATCACTTGAATTTTCAACAATTTGTTCAAACTCATTTAAATATCTATACGCGTATACAAAATGTCGTGCTTTTGTATGCTCACTTTTTAATCTTTCCATCATACTATCAAATTGATTGTATGGACAAAAGTGTGCGATAAATTTTGATTTTTTTATTTCATACGTATGGGAATATTCTTCTTTAACTAAATACATTTATGAGTTTGTTAACTCCTCATAGATCTCTTTTGTATTTTTTCCAGTCAATTTTGATAAAAGCTTTGCTTTTTGTTTTGGAGGTAAGGAGAGGTTTTTGATATCATCTTCAGTGATTATTCCTGCAGATGAAACCTCTTTATTCTCTATAATCACTACCCATTCCCCTTTTATCTGTTCTTTTTTTAATGCAGTAAAAATATTAATCACACAATCTTTATAAGTTCGTTGAAATTTTTTACTAAGCTCTTTTACTAAAAATATAACTCTATTTGGATCTAGTTTAGATATCTCTTCTAAAAGTTTTAATAATCTATGAGGAGACTCATACAAAAGGGAAAGAGTATTTGAGTTCATTATACTATACAACTGATCTGCACGATCATGTCCTTTATGAGGTAAAAATCCATGAAAGGTAAATCGAGTATTTGAAAATCCACTCATTGCATATGCTGTAAGGAGAGCATTACTTCCTGGTAATACATCATATTCGATATCATTATCAAGAGATGTTTGTACTAAAATCGCTCCAGGATCACTAAGACACGGCATCCCTGCATCACTCATATAGATACAATTTTTGTTTCGTAAAAGTTCTAGATTATCCTCTTTTTGTACAAACTCTTTCTCATTGTGAGAATGGATACTTATAAAAGAAAATGGGGGAAAGGTTATTTGATATTTTTCACTTAAAAGTGAGAGAAGTTTTTTTGTGACTCTTGTATCTTCACATAAAATCAGTTCCCCCTCTTTTAAAACTTCTATGGTTCTAAAAGAGACATCCCCTAGATTTCCAATAGGGGTAGGAACTAAAGTTAACATTATTTCATTGCATACTTAGCTTTGAATTTTTCAACTCTACCAGCAGCATCTACGATTTTTTGCTCACCTGTGAAAAATGGGTGACAAGCAGCACAAACGTCGATTCTCATAGTTTCAACATTTGATTTTGTCTCAAATGTATTTCCACAAGCACAAGTAACTGTACAAGCTTTGTAATCTGGATGAATATCTTTTTTCATAATACTTCCTTATTTTAAAGTCACAAAAGGGTCGCGTCTTTGTCGCCCTTTATTAAAGGGGCGAATTATACAAGAATTAAGCTAAAATTAAAATAAATCGATAGAGCTTTCTTCCTCTTTTTTGTAGACTGCATATTTAGAACGCCCTTTATTTTTTGCTTCATTTAAAAACATATCAGAATTTTTCAAAACTTGTTGAATATCATTTGAGTCTTCTGGATAAAATGAGATCCCTATGCAGATAGTCTTTTTTAAAGTTTGTTGTGTCTCTTTATTGACTACTACTTCAATATTAGCAAACTTATCAATAATACTTTGTGCGATTTGTAAGGCTACTTCTTTACTTGAAATATCCACAAGAGCTACTAAAAACTCATCTCCAGTAAGTCGTGCAACTATATCAAAATCTCGTATTTGAGAGTGGATCACTTTTGCAAGTTCAATTAAAACCTGATCTCCAATATCATAATCAAACTCTTCAATAACAGCTTTAAATCTATCGATCCCTATCATTAAAAAAGCAATCCCTTTATCCTCTTTATTTGATAAAGAGATCACTTTATTGATATGATCTATTAAATATTTTCTATTATGTACATTTGTAACACTATCAATTGAAGATGCTTCCACATGATGTTTTTTCATAATTCCATTTTGTAAGATTGGGGAGATTTGGAAAAAAGCTGCTTCAATGAAAACATAATCGTCATATATCGCTTTATACTCTTTCTCATTGTTTGCATTAAAAGCTATAACTGCGTTAGTTTCTGTATGGGTATTTACAATAAAATAAAATGAATACTGATCATCTAAGTAAAACTCTTCCCCTTTTTCTAAGATAGCAGTGGAAAAGTTCTTTTCCATATCAAAAAGTGAAAATGTAAGGTTATGGACATTATATTTAAAGTTTAGCCACCTAAAAAGATCATCAGCCATCTCATTTAGATTCTCGCTATACTGCAATTGATCGTATAAGTCATAGATGTTTTCTAATGACTTGATTTTAGTCTGATCAGTAATGGCTTGTTTTATTAAGGCTAACATCTCTTTTTTCATCTGTTTATTTTACTAATATATGCTTTATTATTATAAACAAACTGTAAATAATTAGAATGTAACAACAATCTTCCATATCCTATAGTTTCTAACCTTTCTTCCAAAGAAAGTTTTTTTAGAAGATACCTATCAGCTATCTCCTCATCCACCCCATATATAGGATCGCCCACAATTGGATGGCCTATATGATCAAGATGTACTCGAATTTGATGTTGCCTTCCTGTAAGAGGAATAGCTTCTACTAATGTTTGATCTTTTAATTTATTATATTCTATTGGAACAATATCTGTTAATGATTCTTTTCCATCAGAAGCAATACACATTTTTACACCAATCATACTTGTCTTTGATTTAGCTATTGGATCAGTTATTGTGATATGTTTGTTTATTTTTCCTTTGACCACTGCTAAATACTTTTTTTTATATTGTTTATTCTCAAACATCTCTTTTAAAATAATATCACTTGCTTTATTTTTTGTAACCAGTACCAAACCTGATGTTTCTTGATCTATTCTATGGGCTAGATTAGCACTCTGGCCAAAATGGTATCTAATCTCATCAAGCAGTGTATATTCAGTGTTTCTTGAAATTGGATGAACCATCACTCCACTTGGTTTATCAAAAAAAGCAAAATCATCTGTTTGAAAAAGAGGTTTTAGTCCTCTCGTTTGACCCTCAAAAATAGCAACTTGTATAAACTCCCCTTTGATAGTTTGCCCATTTCGCAAAATATTTCCTTGCTCATCAAAAACTCTACATTTTGAAACTAGCTTTTGTGAAAGGGAAAGTGGAAAACCAAATTGATTGATAAGTGCATTTTGAATTTTTTCTTGTTTTTGTATAGGATATTTTTTTAATATAAATGGCATTTGTAATTATAGCATAAAAGGATACTAATAACAGATTAAGTCTCTAAGATGTATAATTTCGTAACTTTTTTACACAATTTTAAACAAAAGGGTTTTTGTGAGAGAAACAACACTTATAATACTTTGTGCAGGGGAATCTTCTAGATTTGGCCTCCATTCAAAAAAACAATGGCTTCGTATCGAAGATGAACCATTGTGGCTAAATGTAACAAATAGAGTTGCATCTTATGCTGATTTTTCAAAAGTAATTATTGTTACTCATAAAAACGAACTTGAGTATATGAAAAACTTCACAGATCAGTTTGAATTTGTTGCAGGTGGTAGCACAAGACAGGAGTCTATGAAAAATGCTTTACAACATGTAACATCACCTTTTGTAATGATCTCAGATGTGGCAAGAGCCTGTATCCCTAAACGTGTAATTGATGATTTATTAGCTTCAAAAGAGAAAGCGTCTTGTATCGTTCCCACTCTAAAAGTTTCTGATACTGTAGTTTACAATGAAGGAACTATCAATAGAGATGATGTAAAACTAATACAAACCCCTCAACTCTCAAAAACTGAGATATTAAAAAAAGCATTAACAAGTGTGCAAGAGTTTACCGATGATAGTAGTGCTATTAAAGATATAGGTGAAAGTGTCTACTATATAGATGGCTCAATTGAAGCAGATAAACTCACCTATGCAAAAGATATCCAAAAACTAAGCTGTCTAAAAGCACCGTCATCTGATCACTTTACTGGCTTTGGAATAGATATCCATCAATTTGAAGAGAATAAACCGATGTTTTTAGGTGGGATACTAATAGAAAGCCCTTTTGGGTTTAAAGCCCATAGTGATGGAGATGTCTTAATACACAGTATTATAGATGCTCTTTTAGGAGCAGCTGGGGCTGGTGATATTGGAGAGTTTTTTCCAGATACTGATGAAAAATATAAAGGGGCTGATTCTAAAGAACTTTTACAACACATTGTAAAATTTATCAATGATGTGGGATATGAGATAGTCAATATCGATCTAACGATCCTAGCACAAGTTCCAAAGATCAACCCATATAAACAAGAGATAAAAAGCTCATTAGCCAAACTTATAAACTTACCAAAACAAAAACTCAATATCAAAGCAACTACTGCTGAAAAGATGGGCTTTGTAGGAAGAAAAGAGGGAGTGACCGTTTATAGTGTGGCTACCTTAAAATATTATGATTGGACAAAACAATGAATATATTAATACTTGATGAAGAAGTGTATTTAGCACAAAAAGTTGCTATTAGGTTGCAAGAAGAAGGAAACTATTGTTTTCATGTTTCAAATATAAAAGAGATCCATTTTGATGATCACTACGATGTGATATTACTCTCAACAAATATTAGTAGTAATGATGTACATAAGATAATAAGTAGTTTTAATGAAAGTATCATTATTCTACTAGTGTCATATGTAAATGATACTACAGTTACAAAACCTTTAAAAGATGGTGCCGTTGATTATATTGCAAAACCTTTTATTATGGATGAATTGGTTCGAAAAATATACCACTATGTGGAATTCAAAAATCTTAAAAAACAAAATAAAAACTTAGAAAACTATATAGACTTTGCTTTTTATAATATAGATACGGACTGTGAGATCCCTGAAACGCTTCCTTTTGCCATAGAAACAAATGATCAAAGGCTTGCAGATAAGATAGTTTTAGATGTGGCACAAAAACTTAATAAAAGCATAAAATATATCTCATTAGAAAAACATACTAAGATTGAACCAGAAGAGTTTGAAGATGAACTTTTATATATCTATGATTTTCACTATGCCAAAAAAGGCTCACGAGATATGATCCTAAAAACTATTACAAATTATAACGTGATATTAAGCTCTTTAGAAGATATAGGGGATATCCCATTTGAAAAGATCTCTTTAAAAACTACAAGTAAGCTTTCCACAGTTGATTCAATTTTAACGATCAATGACTATGTAAAACTAATGGTTACTAGTTTTCAAGACAAGTATCCAGATACAGAGCTTAGTAAACGACTAGGAATCAGTAGAAAGTCTCTTTGGGAGAAAAGAAAAAAATTTGGGATTGAAAAAAACAAAGGATCAAAAGATTGAATAAAGCATTTTTAACTCTTTTTTATAGTGGACTGAGTCCAAAAGCACCTGGAACGGTAGGAAGTTTTGTAGCACTTATTTTAGGTCTAATACTTTTAAACTACATTAGTTTAACTACCTTTTTTCTTATTACTATATTAATCTCTATAATTGCAGTAAAGCAAATAAACATCTATGAAAAAGAAGTTGGAACCCATGATTCTAAAGAGATCGTGATAGATGAACTAAGTGGTATGTGGATCACACTTTCTATCGCAGCGATTGGACCTAATAATTATCTTTTAGCATTTATCGCTTTTCTTTTCTTTAGACTTTTTGATATTTGGAAACCTTCTATAATTGGTAAAATAGATGAAAAAGTTGAAGGTGGCTGGGGAGTTATGGGAGATGATATGGTCGCAGGATTCTTTGCTGGACTTTGTACAGCTTTAGTGGCTACTTATATTTAATAACTGAGAGATTTTATCTCTTAGTCGAATTTCATGGAAAAATCTAACCATGTTGCTTGGTGGATAATCGCTCCAGAACTAATCGCATCAATTCCAGTATCAATATATTTCTCTACATTTTTCTCAGTGATATTTCCACTCGCTTCTAATAATACATGAGGGTGAACCTCTCTTCGATATTCTGATACTTTTTTTATCTGATCAGGGGTCATATTATCACACATGATGATATCAGCTCCAGCTGACATCGCTTCTTTTACTTGTTCAAATGTTTCACACTCAATTTCTATTTTTGTGACCCATGAGATTCTTTTTCTAGCTTGAGCTACAAATTCATGAAGATCAGGGATTGTTTTTAAGTGCGTATCTTTTAACATCAAACAATCATCAAGTCCAAGTCTATGATTGATCGCTCCACCTACTCTACTTGCATACTTTTCAAAATCTCTTAACCCTGGTCGTGTTTTTCTTGTATCAAGAAGAACAATATTACTTCCCTCTAAGAGTTTTGCATATTTTGCTGCGTTTGTTGCTATTCCTGAAGCATGTTGTAAAATATTTAAAAAAGTTCTCTCGGAACTTAAAAGAACAGAAGCTTTTCCTTCAAGTTCAGCGATCACATCCCCTCTTTTTACTTCACATCCATCTTTTAAAAGAAATTTACAATCAAACTTTTCACTTCGTGCAAGTACTTTAGCGTATTTTACTCCTGCGATGATACCCTCATCTTTGGCGATAACACGAGCAGTAAAACGCCCTTTTGGTGCAACATCAAAAAAGAGATCACCTCTTCCATTATCTTCTAATATAGCATTTTTTACAAATTTTTTTATCTCTAAACCCATACTATATTATACCTCAAACATTCTTTGTAGTGCAATCTGTGCATACTTGATCACATCTTCATCTACAGATATTTCATTATTATAAGTTTCCTCTTTGATCGAGATCAAGGTATCATAGAGATCTTGTAGAGTTGTTTCATTCATCGTTGGACACTCTGGCTTAGTGGAACTTAATACATAAGTATTTTTCTCTCTTAAACGATTTACCATATTAAACTCAGTCCCAACTACTACTTTTTGATCTGGAGATAGTTCCTCAGTAATATATTTAATAAGTTGTGAAGTACTTCCTACAAAATCAGCTTTATCTACAACTGCTGGATCACACTCAGGATGTACAGCCACTAAGATATCTGGATATTTCCCTTTATAAAAGTCCACATCTTCAGGAGTAAAAAGCTGATGAACTGAACAAAATCCATTAAAACAGATAATATCAGCTGTTTTTACATCTTCAATATCATCAATCCCTACAACTGCTGATTTTAGACCAATCTGTTTTGCAAAATTTTGCCCAAGACAACGATCTGGTACAAAGAAGATTTTTTTACCACTTTCTAAGCCTTTATTGATGATCTTATAGGCATTTGAGCTAGTGCATACATATCCACCCATTTTCCCAACTTCAGCTTTTACTTCTGCAGAAGAGTTGATATAAGTAATAGGTAAAATATCATCATTTGATATCCCAACTTCATTTAAAATCTTTAGATTCATATTATAATAATCCACATCGATCATCTTTGCCATAGCACAACATGCAATCTTTGGCATAAAGACTCTTTTACTTGGAGCCAATACTTTTACACTCTGCCCCATAAATCCAACCCCACAAAAAATGATCTTTTCACTTGGCGTGGCAATAGCTCTTTTGGCGAGCTCTAAACTATCCCCTGTAATATCTGCCATCTCAAACACTTCATCTTTTTGATAAAAGTGAGCGACAATAGTCACATCTAGTTCTTTTTTTAATTTATTTACTTCTTGTTTTAAATCCATAAAATATTACTATCCTATTGTATTTTTAGTAGAGGGAATATATCGAATTTTGTGTTAGTTATTACTGAATTGTTACGATTGGTAAATAAGAAAGATTAAATATGTTTAGAATAGAAACTTAAAGCTTAAAAGCTTTAAGTTGATTATTTTTTGCTACTTAAAAAAAGTGCAACCTGCTGATACTTTTTTCCAGCAATATTCCCACAAATACCACTCTGAGTTAAAAAACTTTTAGCATCTGCAACTGAGCTAAATCTTTTATCTGTTTTTTCACACATTTTATTATAGATCTTTTCACCCATTGTTGCTGCTTTTGATTGTCTCATTTTTGTTACAGCCATATCTTTTTCAAGATTTTTTTCTACCATCATATATAGATCTTTAAAATCCATGATCTTTCCACCATTTTTATTAGCAAATTCACGTGCTGCATCTAATGTACCAAATGCATATTTACTTGTAACACTCATGGTTCCAGGTTTATTACTTCCTACTACAAAATAGGCTTTGCTTGAGTCAATAAATTTTAAAGAACTATTATCTACCACTTTATGATTGGTAAGTTTTTTCCCATTTACTACCGCATCTTCAATAGCACATACTATTGAACAATATTGATGTACATGTCCCTTATCATCTGTTGCTGCATGATTTGTTCTATAAAATTTTGGAAGAGTCATTCCGCACACAGGACAATACATCTTATTTTTTCCATCTTGAATAATCGTTTCACTACTTGGTGGCACTGTTCGAAAATCATCCATCTTTTTTTGTTGACCTTTCCCCATTCCACATTTTCCAGAACTACCGCATTTTCCTTGACCACATTTCATCTCTGCTTGTGCTACATTGACAAGTGCAAAAGAAAAAAGTGCTATCATAAATACTTTATGTAATAATTTTTTCATTATTATCCTTTATAAAAATTTTGGCTTATTATATTTTTTTAATGTTAATTTTATGTTAAAAAT
>CBETOJ010000042.1:0-9017 GCA_965537725.1 uncultured Campylobacterales bacterium
ATCCAAGATTTAAACAACTATTTTTTATAAAATGAGCTTTTTGTTTGATCTGTTCAAAATCTTCACCTTCTATAAATGTTTCCAGCTCTTTAAGATCATTTGGAACCTCTTTTTTAAACTTTGTGATCAACATCTTAGCAATATTTTCACTCACACCTAATGTACTTGCTATAGATACAGGATCAAGATTTATATTTTCTTCTGCATTATCTAAACTTGTTTGCTCTTCTTTAGCTTTTTCAACTACCTCTTCAGACTCAGCTTCTTGTTGTACAACTTGCTCTTTTGGGGATGACTTTTCCTCTACAAGTTCATCTGTTTGTATTAAGAATTTTCCAAAAAGTTCTTTGAGTTTTTCCATCTCAATAGGTTTACTCATATAATCATCCATCCCTAAGCTTAAGAACTTCTCTTTATCACCCTTAATAGCATTGGCTGTTAGTGCTACAATTGGTGTATATCTTTTATTATTCTCTTTTTCATATGCACGTATTTGTTTAAACGCTTCGATACCATCCATCACTGGCATATTGATATCCATTAAAACTATATCATATTCATTATTTTGATATAAACTGAATGCTTCTTTTCCATTGGAAGCTATATCAAACTCCACACCAACACTTTGTAAAATACAAGTGATCAATTCTTGATTTGCAAAATTATCTTCAGCAACTAATACTCTTCCATCAAATCTATATACCTTTTTCATATCACTTGAAAAGTCGTTTGAGCTATTGATAAGCTTTTGTATAGAGTCATTAAGCTTTGAAGCATAAAATGGAAGTGAGACAATCACTTCATTTGATCTTGGTGCTATCCCTTTAATATCTTTTTCATACTCCACTAATATAAGTTTTGGTTTTTGTATGCTATTTCTCAAAGTTGTAAACTCTGAATTCTCTTCATTATTATGACAAAGAACTACAATATCACTTTTTTCAAGTTCACTAAAATTGAGCTTTCCAAAAATACTCAAATATCTTTTTGCATAATGGTACAGATCACTGTTATTATCTGCAATTGCAAACTCCACATCTCGTGTAAAATGACTTTTTTCAAACATCACCTCTTCACAAGTATCAAACTCTACATCAAACCAAAATCGTGTTCCCTCATTTTCAATACTCTCTACTTCTATCTTAGAACCAAAGGTTTCTATAATATGTGAACAAATACTCAGCCCTAAACCTGTTCCTTCATATTTTCTATTCACCTGAGAATCTACTTGGATAAATGGTTGAAAAATAGTTTGAATCTTACTCTCAGGCACTCCAATTCCAGTATCAACAATCTCAAATCTTACAACCACTTTTCCATCAGCTTCATCTAAAGAGATGATATTAAGATAGACTGAGCCATATGCATCAGTAAATTTAATAGCATTACTTAAAATATTTGAAAGTACTTGTCGTATTCTTGTACCATCAGTTTGGATACATAAAGGTAATCTATGATCCATATTAAAGATAAATCGAATATTTTTTTGAGTTGCACGTTTGGTAAATAGTTCTACCACATGTTCACTGATAAAATAAAGATCAGTATTGCCTATATTTATCTGGAAATTTCCACTCTCGATCTTAGAAATATCTAAGATATCATTAATTATCATAAGAAGTGCATTTGCACTTGACTCAATGATAGTAGCTTGTTTTTTATTCTCTATACTCATATCTTTTGAGTTACTAAGAACTTGTGAAAACCCTATAATAGCATTAAGTGGTGTTCGTATCTCATGGGACATATTTGCTAAGAAAGTTGATTTAGTCATATCTGCTTTTTCTGCTTGAATTTTTGATTCAACTATCTCTGAGACATCAAGCCTAATAGCTAAAAACTCCTCTATCTCATTTTTTGCATTGGTAAGTGGAACAATTGTTGAAGCAACATAATAACTTGTACCATCTTTTGCCCTATTTTTAATCTGTCCTTTCCATGTCTTTTTTGATTTGATAGTACTCCACAAGTCTTTAAACACTTCATCTGGCATATCAGGGTGACGAACCAAGTTATGATTTTTACCAATCAGCTCCTCCTCTAAATAGCCTGAGATTTTCACAAATTCCTCATTTACATATGTGATCTTCCCGTTTGCATCTGTTTTTGAAACAATTGCACTTGAATCTACTGCTCGTTTATATTCATTAAGCATTTTTGTTCTTGATGTAATCTCATTTTCAAGTTTCTCTTTTGTATTTTTATAAAGATGTTTTTGTCTATAAGCCACATAGGTATAGTGTATTCCTAAAATAGCAATTAAAATAATAAAAAGGCTTACAATGTAAATCGTTTGGTTTGAACTTAATACTATCTCATCTTTAAATGGTATGGTAACCTCTAAAGCTCCTCTTACATCTCCTAGTTTCCAATCATTTTTAGGAGTATCTGCTCGTGTATTATGACAATTCACACATGCTTGGTCATAAAAAATATCAGAAACAGTCACTTTTAAAAGCTTTTGATTATTTTCTTTAGCTACCTTTACATAAGTATCATGAGGATTTTTTTCAATAAAATTTAAAGCTTCTTCTTGATCTTTATTTAAAACTCTATCAGCCCTATTTGGAAAAGGATAATGACTATACATCTTGATCTTGGTCCCATTATCAGGAAGAATTTCACTTAAATTATGCAGAAGTGTTGCAGGAAGTGGGATAGTATCCTCTTTTTGACTATGATCATAATTTATTTTGATTCCTGTAGCATGATTTTTTATATCATTGATCACATTACTTGTATAATAACTTCGAATCTTCTTTAGTTGATTAATTGAAGAGACTGCACTATTTTTAAGTGTATTTAGCTGATTTTCTTTTGAGATCTCTGGTATATAAAAAGCAATCAATCCAACCACAATAACCGAAGCAACAATAATTGGTCCTATAAACTGATTTGTAAATGGAGTCACCAAATCTTTAAATTTCACCAACTCCTCCTACTCTTGCGAAAATTTATCATATATTTTTTTGATATCATCAATATTTTCTACAAATATATCAACTATTTTAGGATCAAAATGTTTTTCTTTTTCCTCTTTTAAAAGTTCTAATGCATCATCAAAACTCCATGCCTTCTTATAAGGTCTATGGGAGGTTAAAGCATCAAAAACATCTACAATAGCAACAATCCTTCCAAAGATAGGGATATCTTTCCCTTTAAGCTTATTTGGATATCCACTCCCATCAAATCTCTCATGATGAGAAATAGCAATAGTAGCTCCTGCTTGTAAAAACTTACTTGTTGCATCTTTTAAAATATCATATCCTATTGCCGCATGCTGCTTCATTATTTCAAACTCATCTTGTTCTAATCTTGCTGGTTTTAAAAGAATTGCATCTTCTATTCCAACTTTTCCTAGATCATGAAATGGTGAAGCATAAAATATCACCTCTTGATCCTCTTCACTCAAACCATACATTTTTGCTAAAAAGCGGGAATAATGTGCCACCCGTGCCACATGTGAAGCTGTTTCAGGATCTTTATATTCAGCTGTTTTACCCAATATTTTTAAAGCTTCATGTTCTCTATCTATTAATTCAATAGTTGCTAACTCTACCTCTTTTTCTAAAAGCTTTGCCTTATCATGAAGTAACAATTGAGAATGGTAATTATTTAAAAGAGTAGTTATTCTTGCTTTAAATAAAATAGAGTTTATAGGTTTTGCTAAAAAGTCGTTGACCCCTGCTTCAAAAGCATCCTTATGGATAGTATCATCACTTCCAGCTGCTGTTACCATTACAATTGGTACTAATTTATCACTATTTCTATACTCTTTGATAAACTCTATCCCATTAAGATTTGGCATCATATAATCAATAATAATAATATCAATTTTATTTTGCAGTACAAACATCAAAGCATCAAGTGGATCACTAAAGCTTTGAACACTAGCTCCCATCTCTTGACAAATAGCTTCTACAAGCATAAGGTTATTTTCATTATCATCTATTGAAACTATTTTCACTTTAGAGAAGTCCATGGGTGATCCCTTTTTATATTGTAAATCTAATATTAATATTGTATAATCTTCAAACTAAATTGTATCTAAAGGAGCTGTTATGAACTTTGTAAAAAGAATCTTCATCTTATCAACCTTATCTCTCTTTGCACTCAATAGTTTTGCCAATGAAAAAAAAGAGTTATTATTTTATATTGGGATCACTATGATAAAACCTGTAAATGAACTCGCTAAAGAGTTTGAAAAAGAGCACAACTGTACCATCAAAATTTTACAAGGGGGAAGCCAAGATCTCTATGAAAGTATCATTTCTAGTAAAACTGGTGATCTCTATCTTCCTGGTTCTGTAAGTTATAGAAATAAACATCTAGAAGATGGTATCTTACTTGATGGTACTTTTGTAGGATATAATAAAGTAGCTCTTGTAGTTAAAAAAGGAAACCCTTTAGGTATCAAAGCTGATCTAAATGAACTTAGTAATCCAAAATATCGAGTAGTACTAGGGAATGAAAAGAGTGGAAGTATAGGGAAAAAGACAAAAAAAGTTTTAGATAACTTTGGAAACTATGAGGATGCAATTTTAAATACAGTCTATTTGGCACCTGATTCAAGAAATCTTACAAAAGCTATTTCAAGTGGTGAAGCTGATCTTGTATTAAACTGGTATGCTACCACTTTTTGGGATGACAATAAAAGCTTTGTTGAACCACTTGTTATAGATGAAAAATATGCAAAGAAAGCAAAGCTTGTATTTAACTTACTACAAACTTCAAAAAATAAATCTTTGACTAAAAAGTTTATGGATTATGCAGCTTCAACAAAAGGGAGAGAAATTTTTTATAAATATGGATTTTTAGATAAAAATGATTTAAAAAACTTCGATAAAGTAACATTTTAATGAAACTCGTAAAAGATAGTGTTGTTCAAAACCTTGTAGCTCTTCTTGGGGTATTTATTATAGGATATGCTTCAATTATATCTATCCATTTTGTTTTTGCAAATATTATTAATGGTCTGGATATAAAAGTAAAAAATGAACAAGCAAGATATCAAATCGGAGAATATATTGTTAATGAGATAAATACTATAGAGAAACAGTTCTATCAAATGACTATGGCTTTTCAAATAAGAGAGCTTAAACCACTTCAAAAGAAAGTCACTGAAGAGATAAAAGATATAAAACATGCTATTAATATTTTGGAAGTAGGAGGAACTTTAGAAAAGCATATTCAGTTAAACCTAGTTGATGTAAGTAAAAGTATTGAGTATATAACATATCAACCAGATACAAAACTCAAATATACCTATGAAGCAATAGACCTTATTCCAAAACTTGATCTTTTAGGAAAAAAGATCTATGAGATGGATGATATCACTGATTTAAAACATGAAATACTCCAAGCAATTGATACTAAAGAAGCAAAGAAAAAGCACTTTAAGATCAAACTCTTTTATAAACAGATCCCAGCTATTTTTATTAGAATGAAAGAGAATGCTAGTAGATTATTGTATGAGAGTAAACAAGAGTTACAAACTCTTCAAAAAAATATTGAAGATCAAAAAGCATATTATAGATCATTAGAGATCACTGTTACTATTTTTGTTGTACTCTTTATCTTTTTACTAGGATATATTGTTATAAGACAAATCTTACAAAAAAGTAAAGAGCTTACCAAACTTACAAAAGAAGCAAAAGCTGCAGCAAAAGAAGCTGAAATTGCCAATGAAACAAAATCAAGATTTTTAGCAAATATGTCCCATGAGATCAGAACTCCACTTAATGCTATCATAGGATTTTCAGAGATCCTTACAAAAGTTGATATGAAAGAGGAAGATAAGGAAAAAGCTTCCATTATTGTAAAAAGTGCAAAAGCTTTATTAAATATTATCAATGATATTTTAGATATCTCAAAAGTTGAAAGTGGGAAATTTGAGATTACTCCTGAAAAGGTTGATCTTAAAAAATCACTCTCCCATATAGTAGAACTTTTTGCAGTTAATGCAAAACAAAAAGATATACGGCTTATCTATACCTATGAAGAGGAACTCACTACTTATGTAGATATTGATGAAACAAGAGTCAAACAAGTAATATCAAATATTTTAAGTAATGCTATCAAATTTACACAAGAGAAAGAGAGTGTGACGTTTCATATAAAAGTACTTGAAAAACAAGACGAAAATGTAAAAGTAAGATTCTCAATCAAAGATAAAGGGATAGGGATATCTCCTGAGAACCAAAGAAAAATATTTGAACCTTTTTCCCAAGCTGATACTAGTGTCTCAAAACAGTTTGGAGGAACTGGACTTGGACTTGCAATTAGTATGAAACTTATCAGCCTTATGGATTCTAGAATAGAGCTTATTAGTAAAGAGGGAGAGGGAAGTACTTTTTATTTTGATCTTACCCTTCCATATTATAAAGAGGAGGAAGAGAAGAGAAAACCTCATGCTTTTTATGTATGTTCAATTATTGATGATGAGGAATCATTACACAAAGGACTAATCCCTATTTTACATGAGTTTGGTGCAGTATATCAAGCAAATAATGCTATTGAGAGTATTGATTTTATTGATCTTATTTTTTGTTTTGGGGATAAAAAGTATTTTCCAAAACTATTACAAGTCAAAGAAAGGTTTAATGCTCCGATTGTTTATGTGGGAAAAGAGGAAAAGATAGAGGAGTTTAGTGAGTTTAAAAAAGAGATAAGTTTTTATCTAGATCTTCCTCTACTTGCTTCTAAGATTTATAATATTATAGCTGAAGCATGTGAGATAGAAAAAATTGATACTTATATGGATGATGAGACTGATTTCCATGGGAATATCCTTGTGGCAGAAGATAATAGTAATAATCAGCTTCTTATACAGCTTCTTTTAGAAGGATATGGATTAGATGTGACTATTGTAGAAAATGGTCAACTAGCTGTTGATATGTATAAAGAAAAATCTTTTGATCTTGTGTTTTTAGATATTAATATGCCTGTTATGGATGGTATCACTGCTTTAAAAGAGATAATAAAACTTGAAACACAAAGTGGAACAAAAGTTCCAAAAGTTGCACTAACAGCCAATAGTTTAAAAGGGGATAAAGAGAGATTTTTAAATGAAGGGATGGATAACTATCTAGCAAAACCTATAGATAATACAAAACTTGGAGAGATCCTTGCTTTATACCTAAGAGATAAAAATAAAAAAACCCACACTATAAGACCTTCGATCATTGATACAGAACAGATCGCAAAACAATTTGGAGTAAGTACTCCAACAGCAAAAGCGATGATGGAAAAACTAAAAAAAGATCTTATAAAAAATATTGATGCTTTAGAAGAAGCACTTAGTAGCAATAATATGGAAGAGATTAAAAAGCTATCAAAAAATCTTCAAACTATCTGTATCAATATCTCTTTTGATGAGGGAAGTAATATCGTACAAGGTCTAGAATCAAGTGAAGATATTGAATCTGCACAAGAGAAGTTTAATCTTTTAAAAGAGTACCTAGGAGATATCACAAAACTCTAAAGATGCAATATCTGGTTTTTCTAAACCATTATTGTTATCTATATAGAGGTTTTTAAGCTTTGTAAGATTTGTAAAGCTTTTTGGAAGAGATGAGATATCATTCTCTTCCACATCAAGCTCTAAAAGATTTTCAAGGTTACCTATACAATCAGGAAGCTCCAGATTCGTATAATAATTGTGCAATTAAAAGCTTTTCTTCAAGTGTAAAAGAAACATACGGTGCTTGTTCACCATCTCGTAGAGTTGTATCGTTTATTAATGCCATATCGTTACCTTTAATAAATTGAATGCAAAAACTATTCCTTAAAAAAATATCTTTTTAAGTAGTGAATTGGCACAATCTAATTATGAAACTACAGAACTTAATTCACGGTAAACTAATCAAACGATATAAAAGATTTTTGACAGATATAATTTTAGATAGTGGCGAAGAGATCACTGCTCATGTACCAAATAGTGGCGCTATGACTTCTACCATAGCAGATAATTGTGATGTATGGGTAAGCTATCATGATAATCCAAAAAGAAAGCTCAAATATACCTTGGAGCTCACAAAACTTGATGATCAATATATTTGTACCAATACAAACCATGCAAATAAAGTAGCTATAGAAGCTATTGAAAATGGTACTATTAAAGAGCTTCAAAGCTATGATACACTCAAACCTGAGCAAAAATATGGAAAAAATAGTCGAATAGATATCCTCTTAGAAAAAGATGATCAAAAGTGTTATGTGGAGATAAAAAGTGTTACTCTTAAACTTGGTGACCATCTTGCTTTTCCTGATGCTGTCACTTCAAGAGGAGAAAAACACCTACGAGAATTGGAGCAAATGGTACAAGAGGGTCATAGAGCTGTGATGTTGTATGTGATCCAAAGGACTGATACACTTCCTTTTAGACTTGCAAATGAGATCGATAAAAAATATTATGAAACCTTTTTAGAGGTTACTAAAAAAGGGGTTGAAGTGTTAGTATATCAATCTTCTATAAGTCTTGATGGGATCTCTATAAAAAAACCTATCCCTTTTACAATATAAGTTTTTCACACAGGAGTATCAATATAAGCCAATCTATCATTGGTACTTTTTAAAGTCAAATTATATTTTTGTACCACTTTATCTATATCTACAAATGAATCATAATCAATACTCTTTTGTGAGTACATAAATACCAGATCATCTTTATTTCTCATCAATTCAATATGTGGATATTTTGTATCAAGAATATGTTTTAACTCACCCATAAGCTCAGATAAAGTTGGTTGCTCTTTTGATATCTGTACAAAATTGTAACTTTAAGTCTTAATTAATGGAATAAAATATATTCTATAAGAATATATACGCTAATATAACAATTATTTTACATAGGAGTACTTATGTCAATCAAACAAAAACTTTTTACAGTAATAGGTGGATTATTTATTCTTGGAATAATATTAAGTGCATCTATGATGATAACCAATAAACTCATTGTAAATAAGTTACATAAATTTGAAAAAAATGCATATGAGATTGAACATCTTAAAGAGATA
>CBETOJ010000043.1:0-9005 GCA_965537725.1 uncultured Campylobacterales bacterium
AAATTAAGAAAATAAAAAGTTGGAAGTTCTAAAAGGTGTTTTTAGAGGTTCCCATTATTGATAAAGATATTATAGATCCCACACATGAGATATTTGAACTCTAGATTGAGACCTCTTCCTGCGTTAAGTACCACATTTCTAGAGATCTCACTGATCAGTTTATGATCCTCTCTAATAGAATCAAATCCAAAAGTTTTCTCTGTGGGTAATCCCATATTTGAGTCATGTATCAATCTTATAGATCCTGTGATCATTCCATTGTTTTTATAGTAAATAATAGCAGAGTGCTTATCAAACTTATCAAAGTTTAATCCCTCAATAGTATCAGGAAACTCATGAAGATAGTTGATAGAATCATACACATCACTTCGTAGTTTAAAAACCTCTATAAGCTCTTCAGCTGTGGTAGTAAGCTGTACATTTGGATTTTCATAATCCCAGTTAAGCTTTTTATTAAAACTGATCGCCTCTTCGATCACCTCTTCAAATAAGAATCTTTTTTTAAAGATCTCTATCGCTTTTAACTGTTCTTGTTGGAAACTATCAGGTAAGTGTGATACCTGTTTTTGGTAGTTGGTATATACCACCTCTTCTAATTGATTTAGTACTGTATTTTTGTTAATGTAAAACATTTTTTCTCCTACTAATAAATTTTGTAAATTCTACAAAGTAAATGTCACAGGTAGCATCATAGGTATCTAAAGAAAATGAAAAATTTGCAAAAAAGTAGAAAAGTGTGACGGAAATTCTGACACTTTTTTGATATGCTAATCTATTACAGAGTGGACTTATCAACAATTGTATAGATCTGAGTAGTAGAAATACTACTATGCCCAAGCATATGTTGGATATATCGTATATCTACACCTTCTTCTAAAAGCAAGGTTGCAAAGGAGTGACGAAACATATGTGGGGGTAATGTGTTTTTCTATATTTAGCTCTTTTTGGTATTTTTGTATCATGAGGCGAACTGATTGATCGGAGAGTTTACTCCCTAGTCGATTTAGGAAAAAGTAGTGAGAATTTTTTGTATTTGTATGGAAAAAATTTTGGTATTCTTTGAGTATATCTTTGACCTCTTTTTCACAGATTTGGATCACTCTTTCTTTTGCTTCTTTTCCATATATTTTGATAAGTCCTGTTTTTAGGTTGATATCATTTTTTTAGATTGCATAGTTCTGAGACTCTAATTCTTGTGCTAAATAGTATTTCGATCACTGCGATATCTCTTATGATCGCTTTGTAGGTATATACATCTTTTTGTGGAAAAACTTCTTTATATTTGTACTTATATATTCTTCAAATTCTAAGTAAATGAAGAAAGTTTTTAGAACGGCTAATTTTCTTTTGATAGTTTTTGCTTTAAATTCCTCTTTATATAAGCTTTGGATATATTGTTTGATTAGATGTTTGTCAAATTGTTTTATTTTTAAAAGTTTATAGTTTTGAAAGTTGATAAATTGGTTTAGATCTATTTGATAGGATTGCAGTGTTTTTTGGCTGAGGTTCTTTTCAAATTGACAATGAAAGATAAAATCTTCTATCGCTTTTTGTAATAACATGAGTAGTTTATCCATTTTGTGACACGTTTGTGACAAATTTTGGGTAGTATTGTAGTATAAAACTCTAAAAAAGGTTTGTAAAATGTATGTATCAAATGTAACTTCCACATCAAATGTTCAAGATTCTACTTCAAAAGGGCAAAGTACAGGGGCTTCTTCTATAGAGTTTTCTCTAAGTGAGTATGAAAATAAGGATCCTAGAGAGATCACATTTCATGAGTATAAATCTCTTACAAAAGAGGATATTGAAAAGCTTTATCCAAAAGAGGAGATGCCACAGCAGTATGAAAAAGCGATCTCTTTACATACAAAAGCTAGTGGAACTCATGATGAGATACTTAATGAGGTGTTATTTGATAAAGAGATAGCAAGTGATGATTCTGAGTTTGATAAAAGAGTCTCTCATATGTTAGATTTTGTGATGAATACTCAGGAGATGATAGCTCGTTTTGAGATTTCACTTCAAAAAACAGAACAATATATCAAAGATAATAATATCACGTTTGAGGGGGATAGTCCCAAGGATTGGATAGGGCAATTTTCAAAGATACATTCACAAATAGAAAAAGAAACAGTTGTGCCAGAGTATCAAAAGACTATGACAAAAGATGAGATGTTTGAAGTTTTTGAAAACAATAAATCCTATGCAGAACAATTAATAGAGTATTATAATTATACCCCAGAAGATGAAGAGTATCAATATAAAAAATATATGATCGCTTATGAAGAAAGTATTATGGCTGAGTATGAGAAAAGAGTGGCTGAGCAAGAGAGTAGTTTATCAGGTCATCAATCAAATCAAAGTGCCTCATATGCTATTGCTCAAGCACAAGAGGCAAAAGATAAAGAGCAAGAGACCAAAAAAGCTGAACAAAATAGTGCTACAGAGGTAAGTGAGAGTTCATCTGTAAAAGATATAGATGAGGGGTATTATGAAAGGATAAGAAAACTTTTAGAGGATATCAAGTCTGTGATGAGAACAGGGCTAACTGTAGATGAATTAAATCAGATGAAAGAGTTACTCGCTCAGATCCAAAAATTCAAAGCAAAAGATGATCCAAGTTTGGATGATGAGATAGGGGCTTTAGTAAAACAGTTAGAAGAGATGATCTTAGCATATCAAAAAAGAATAAGTGGAGAAGTGGTCAAAGAGTCTGAAGATGAAAGTAGTGTAAAAAATGATACTACAAAAACAGAAGCAAGTAAGTTGGATAAGAGTTTAGATGAGTTGATTCAGGCTTTAGAGGAGCTTCAAAGTAGATCATATAAAGATAAATCTGATAAAGAGGAAGATGATAGAGACCATGGAGATAAGATGAGTTCACAAGATGACTTTATCTCTGCTCTTTTAAATGAGGGGTATTCTGAAGAGGAAGCCAACAAACGTGCTGATATCTATGAAAGGGCAGGGTTGTTTTCAAGTTATAGTGGCTTAGAGAGTATTTTTAGTACTGAGCTTTTTGGAGTAAGCTTTAGTTCAAACCCTACTTATAAAAAAGCACTACTTGATGCGTTTGATCAAATGGATACAGAGCAATTAAATAAAGTAAGTACAGAACTTGGTTCAAGATATAATATCGATATGGAAGAGTTAAAAAAACGGATTCCAGAAAACTTACAAGTCTCAGATGCACTTCTACATGGTTTTGATGAGTATCTTGGGTATCAGTTTGGCTCCCCTGATCAGGTATTTGGGATGTTTGATAAGATGATGGATCAAGCGAATACTCTACAAAGGCTTACTGGGGAAGATCAAAGTGAGCTTATGAATGGGATCAATAAAGTGATAAGTGCCTATACACAAAACTTAACTCTATCTGCAAGAAGTGGTAATATATTTTGATCAATAAATAGCTGTGACATGATTGTGACAAGTTTTTGATACTATTATGATAAGACTTTTACAAAGGATATCATATGCAAGTATCAAGTACAACTTCACAAATAGATCCTTATAGATATTTAATCAATGAGCAAAGTGTTTCTACTACATCATTTACTTTTGAAAAAGAGAATAGTTATACACAAGAACAACATGCTTCTAAAAATACTCCTACTGATAATTATATAGCTCTCTTAGCTAGTTTTAGATCTACTCAAAGTGCTCAATATACTGTCTCACAAGAGCAAGAGAGAAAAGATGAACAGACTAGTGAAGTAACTGATATAGCGAGTGAACAAGTAGATGAAGAGAGTGTAAAAACCACAAAAGATCAAGAGCAATTTGATCTTGCCATGGAAGCATATGGGTTACATCCTGATAATACAAGAGATGTTTTTATGATGGAGCTTATACAGCAAGGTTATTCAGAAAATTCAGCACGTGAAAGGGCAAATATATATCAAAGTGCAGGACTTTTAGCCGATGAAAATGGTGCAAGTAGTATTACTTTAGGGGATGAAGTATTTGAGGTATATCATCTAAGTTTAGTAACTTTTGATCCTGTTTATAAACAAAGTTTACGAGAAGCCTATGATCAGATGGATAATGAACAGCTAAAAGAGGTACACTCTAAAGTTTCTTCTCAGTTGAGTCTTAGTGTAGATGATCTAAAAGAGGTTATGTCTAGAGACGGATCAAAATCTCATGAAGAGATAAGAGAGGGGTTAAAAGAGTATTGGGATGAGAGATATGGTACACCAGAGCAGGTATTAAGTATCTTTGAAAAAGCTCTTAAAAGTATAGAAATAGATGAAAAGTTTTCAAAAGAAGATCTTACATATATTAAAGAGGGTGTGTATCTACTTATAGAGGAATATAAAAAGAATCTAGATACCTCAAAAGAACCAAATCACTAGTATGATATAATGATAAAAATCAAATACAAAATTGGACCATAATGAGTAAACAACATTTAAAAAAGTTTTTAGGATTTGGAGTTGCAGGAAATTTTGCCCACCATTTAGAACAAGCGGGAGAAGCAAGTGATTTTGTTGATATAAAAGTAGAGGATGAAAAAGCACCAAAGGGGATATTTCCTTTTTATCTCCCTTTTGCTGAGAGCTTTTTAGGAACGTATCCACTTTCTTCAACTACTATAATCCATCCACGAACAGAAGATGGAAACCTCCATATGGAACCGGAAGTTGCACTTGTATGTGAAGTGGTATATGAGAAAGATACGGTAAAAGATATTATTCCAAACTTCTTTACGGCGTATAATGATTGTAGTATTCGAAAAGAGGGTGCTAAAAAGATCAGTGAAAAGAAAAACTGGGGAGTGGAAACAAAAGGTATCTCTCCTCAGATCCTTCCAATTGATAAGTTTGAAAAAGGGGGTATGATGGATAACTATCATATTGTCTCTTTTTTAAAGCGAGATGGGGAGCTTTTTCAATACGGAGAGGATAGTCCCGTGATTACTTACAACTATTTTTACGGACAACTAAAAGAGTGGATCATCGATAAGCTCAATCATCAAAAAGATGAGGGGCCGTTAGAAAACTTACATGAGTATATATTAGAAGCAGATAGACCAGAGGGTGCTGTGATCAGTATTGGTGCTACTAGTTATACAGAAGTTGGGGAGAGCACTTTTCTTGAGATTGGTGATGAGGTGTTTGTGTATGTATACGATAGTTCAGTATATAGTTATGAACAGATTGAAGCACATGCTAAAGGTGCTGAGCAAGAGACGTTGAAGTCTTGTTCTTGTTTACATCAAGAGATTAAATAGGCGATAATAGCCAGCAAGGGGTAATTAAGTCCCTTACTGTTAATGTTAATAAAGTGGTCTGATTAGGACTACAGATATTATTAACAAAACTACTCTCCTAGTTTTGAAGTTCCCATCCAACCTACAAAACCCATAAATAAAAAAAGGGAAGTGTTATAAACACTTCCCTTGCCAACTCCAAAACAGTAGGTAATCAATCCACATTGGAGAATAGTTTTGCTTCTGTGGTGTAATTATATAAGGTTTAACTTATAAGTCACTTAAAATACGAATAAGAATAAAGTTGTTAAATCATTATATTACTAGCTATTTGATCAGTAAATCGTACCTTTGTATTAATAAGATTTTTAAGCTCTACAAAATCTTTTTCCCAAAATACAAGTACTGTTGATCCCATTTCAAAATATCCTAGGCATTCCCCTTTTTGCACATAAAGATTGTCATAGGTATAGACTTTTGGATAGATAGTCTCTTCATTATTCGTATTGATTTCAGGCTCAAAGGTAAAGACCATTTTTCCGACATTTAAAGCGCCTACAAATACCATATAAAAAAGTTTATTATCTGTAGTTTTACACTCCATCACCACTCTTTCATTTTCAATGAAAAGGTTCTCTTGTTTTTTTAAGTAGCTAAAATTTACTGGATAGAGTTTTCCTGGGATATGGATCAGTTTTGTGATATGACAGTTATAGATAGAGTGGTATCTATGATAATCTTTTGGGCTTAGATAAAAGTTCATATATTTTCCATTTTTCACTTTTTCAAAGTCATCATATAAAATATCATCTGTTAAAAGCTCTCTGAGATTATATTGCATCCCTTTTATTTGTAATACTGTTTCCTCTTCAATATCTCCACATTGTGTAACAAAACTATCGCATGGGGAGATAAAAGTATCTAAGCTATGCTCTATCTCTCTTGGTGTTACTAGTTCTCTTGTAAAAAGACCATTAAGGGTTTTATATTGACTTGGTTCTTTAAACTCTTTCATATCAAGGCCAAGTATCTTTACATAGGCTGTATTTATAAAAGATTGTATGGTTTTTGGGAATGCATAAGATGCAAACTTATGAAAGTATATTGATATTTTATTACTGAGGTGCATCTTTTTCATCCTTTATATTGTTTGGTATAAGTATATACAAATTACCTTTTTGTTTCATATTTCCTGCAAGTTGTTTAGCTTTCTCTCCACTTCCAAAGAAAAAATCAGCTCGTATCTCCCCTTTGATAGCCCCACCAGTATCAGCTGCAACCATAAGTTGTCTAATAGGAGTATTATCTATTGGATTGGTTGTATCTATAAATACAGGAAATCCTAAAGGGATATAGTTGGTATCAACAGCTAGATTTCTAAAAGGAACCAGCTCAACCCCTAAACTTCCCGTCGCATTTTTTTCTCTTTTTTGAAAAAATATATAACTCTCATTGAGGTTTAATATCTCATCTATCTTTTCAGGATTTTCATTCAGCCATTTTTTGATACTTTGTAAAGAGACCTCCTCTTTATCAAGATGTCCCTCTTCAATAAGCTCTTTCCCTATAGAAAAGTATGGTCTTCCATTTTGATCTGCGTATCCAATATTTAATATTGTACCATCTTCAAGTTGTATTTTTCCACTCCCTTGAATATGAAGAAAAAAGAGACCTATTTTATCATCCACATAACAGATCGGTTCAAGATCTGGTGTTTTCCCCTCTTTGATCTCTTCTCTTGTATAGTATGGAACCACTTTATTCCCTACAAGCTTTCCTCTTAGACGATAATCTTTTAACTCCTCATAGACATTTGAAAGTTTTATAATAAGAAGATCTTTTGGACGCTTGTAGATAGGATATTTATATTTTTCACTTTTTATTAAACTTCCATGTAAAATAGGTTCATAATATCCAGTGATAAGCCCTTCTGTACTTCCATCATCACCTATAAGTTGATAAGGTGTAAAGTTCTTATGAAAAAACTTATTTGGTGAAGTGGTGGTTTGTGAGAGTTCACACATCGATTTTAAAAGAGGCTTTTTTTTCGATTTTTGACACCCTTTTTGAAAGACCTCAAAAGCAAGATTTAGATTATCCTTATCAAAATCTTGAAGCTCATCCCAAGAGACTGCCTCTAGCTTAGCATCAGTTATAGAGGGTTTTTGTTCATATTTAGAACTACATCCCCAAAAAAAGAAAAGAACAAAAAAGATAGATACCAAAGATCTCATTTTATTCTACAAGTTCCTTTTTAATTTTCTCTTGATTGAGTTTTAAGATAGTCTGTTTTTTTATCTCATCTAATCGCTCAGAGTCACAATTAAGTTCACTCATCATAGTAGCATCATCTTGATTATCAATTTTTAGTTTATAAAACTTAAATTCTTTTTTTGTTAAGCGTCTTTTTAACACCTCTTCTAGCTCTTCCTCCTCTTTTAAATTACCAACTATTTTATTGATATCTTTTTGAAGTTCTTTTGTAAATTCTATCATTAATTATTTATCCATTTTTCTAAATTTTTCATATCGTCATAACTTGTAAGATCAAGTTGAATTGGTGTAATTGATACATAGTTTTCACTCACCGCATCACAATCACACAACATATTTTTATTTCTCGTTTCCCATAATAATGGGTGAAGTCCTATCCAATAGGTTTCTTCTCCTCTAGGGCTTACATATCTGTGGGAATCATTTCCATATTCTCTTATGGCAAGATTTGTTATTTTTATCCCTTTACATTCTTGTATAGAACAGTGTGGAATATTGATATTTAGAAGTTTGCGTTCCCCTAATGGAAACTTCTCGTCTAATATCTTACTTGCAATATCTTGAATTGTTTTACAAGCAAGTTCATATTCCCATGTATCTTTATTTGTTCCATTGATATCTTGAAATACCTGAGAGATAGCGATTCCAGGGACTCCTTGCAGTACTGCTTCCATTGCTCCAGCAACAGTTCCAGAGTAGGTGACATCTTCCCCCATATTTGAGCCGATATTGATCCCGCTTATTACAAGATCTGGCTTGTTCTCTTTATCAAAAAGATTATTAAGCCCTATAAAAACACAATCAGTTGGAGTTCCGTCATCCATCTTATAATAATCATCATCCACGCTTAATAGTTTCATAGGTCTTGTTAAGGTCATCCCATGAGCACATGCCGATTTTTCAGTAGCGGGTGCGACTATAGTAAGTTCAGCAATGGGACTTAGAGCTTCTATAAGTTTGGTTAATCCCTTTGCAAACCATCCATCGTCATTGGTTAAAAATATTCTTTTTCTTTTCATGGGCAGTATTCTACATAAAATCTCTTTTAAATGTAATAAATATTTTATAGTTATAAAGATATAATCACCTATGATTATAAATATTGTGAAAAGCTTAAGTATTATTTTTATTTTCTTATTTTCCCCATCTGCATTTGCTTTAGAAAAAGTATCTTTACAGCTTCAATGGAAATACCAGTTTCAATTTGCAGGATATATTATTGCAAAAGAGAAAGGGTTTTATAAAGACTATGGTTTAGAAGTTGAGCTTAAAGAATGGTCAATCAAAGAAGTACTTTTGCTGTATCGAGACCTAGCTCTTTTTTTAATCCTAAAACTATGAATCATATTAGATTTTTAGGAGCTATTTATCAATCTTCCCCTTTAGTGATACTTACAGATAAAAGTTTGGGGATCAATTCTATTAAAGATTTTCAAAATAAAACTTTGATGTCTAAAGGGGATCTAAACACTGATGCATCACTAATCTCTATGATGTATTCTCAAGGAATAGA
>CBETOJ010000044.1:0-8896 GCA_965537725.1 uncultured Campylobacterales bacterium
TTCCACGTTTAAAGAAGTAAAATAGGGATAAAACCCTATTTACTATTGGTCTACCTTGAATTTAACTTTTTGGTTTCTATAAAGTCCTGTTCCAACTGGTATTGTTCTACCAATTACAACATTTTCTTTAAGATCAGTTAACATATCCATTTTAGAACTAATTGCAGCTTCCGTTAATACTTTTGTAGTTTCTTGGAACGATGCACTTGAGATAATAGAATCAGATGTTACCGCAGCTCTTGTAATACCAAGTAATACTGGCTCAGCAATCGCAGGCTCTCCACCCATCTTAATAATTTTTTCATTTTCAACAGTAAATCTGTTTTTAGAGATCATATCACCAACTACAAATTTTGTATTTCCTGGATCAACAATACTAATTTGTCGTAACATCTGAGAAAGAATAACCTCAATATGTTTATCAGCAATACTAACCCCTTGTCCTCGGTAAACTGATTGAACCTCAGATACGATAAACTCATTAAGAGCTTTTGATCCTAGAATTTTCAATACATCATGAGATGCAATTTGTCCATCAGTTAACTGTTCCCCTGCATGTACAAACTCTCCCTCTCTTACTAAGATATTTTTATCTTTAGTGATAAGGAATTCATCTTTGTTTCCAATATCATCAGTGATAATAAGTCTTTGTTTATTTCTAAGAGGTTTACCAAAGCTAACAACTCCATCAAATGTCGCAAGAACTGCAATATTTTTTGGTCGTCTTGCTTCAAATAGTTCAGATACTCTTGGAAGACCCCCAGTAATATCTGAAGATTTTGAAACCGCTTTAGGAGTTTTTCCTAAGATATCTGCAACAGCAACTTCATCACCTTCACTTACATTAATAGAAGTTTTAGGCTCTAAAACATAACTAGATGCTTTTCCATCTTTTGAAAGTATCACAATTGATGGCTTATAATTTGATGGGATATATTCATTAACAACAAGTTTTGAGGTACCAGTTAACTCATCATATGCTTCATTTACAGTGATCCCTGGGATAATATCTTCAAATGAAACCTTACCAGCTTCCCCTGCAATTGTAGGGTTTGCATATGGATCCCATTCAGCTACAACTACGTGAGCTTCTGTTTGAGGTTTTGCTAAAATAGTATCATTTTCAACTTTTGTATCATCAGCAACTTCAATCACAGATTCTCTTGCAATATAGTGTCTGATAGCTTCTCTATCTTTATCATCAACGATAACTGCAAAAAGTCCTTTTTGAGTAACCACTTCACCCTCTTTGATCTCTGTATATCGCTCAAGGTAGTCACCTTTAAGTTTGAAGTATTTTACTTGACCTTTTGCATCAGCTTGAATTGTTCTTGTAACTGGTGCTCCATCAGTAACTCTTAAAGTAGATGCATAAGGGATTCGTGAAGGTACATTCCATCCATCTTTGATAATTTCAACGATAGAATCAAACGTTTCAACAGTTTCACCCTCTTCATATGGAATATAGATTTTTCCTTCTATCTTACCACTTACCCCTGCTAGCTCATTTGGTTTCGCAACATCGTTTCTTCTAAAATAATATTTTTTCTCTTCACTATCGTTTGCAATAGATAAAATTACCTCTTCATGAGTATTTTCAATAGAGATCTTTCCTTTAAAAGGAGCATTAATCTTAGGCTCAACTAAAAGGATCGCTGCATTACGTCTATTTGCAATAATCTGCTCACCATTTTTATTCTCATATGTTCGAATATTATAGTATCTTACGAAACCTTCTTTAGATGCTTTAAGCTCTTTTTCTGCTTGTGTTGCAGATGCAGTTCCCCCAACGTGGAATGTTCTAAGAGTAAGCTGAGTACCAGGCTCACCAATAGATTGAGCTGCAAGTACACCAACTGCTTCACCTGGGTTTGCTTTTCTTTGCTCACCAAGGTTTAGACCATAACATTTTGCACATAAAGTATTTGGTGCTTTACAAGTAAGTGGTGTTCTAATAACAGCAGATTTTACTCCTGCATCAGCGATAACCTTTGCATCCTCTTCAGTAATTAGTGTTCCCTCTTGAAATAAAATCTCATTAGAGATTGGATCAACGATATCTGCAGCTAAAACTCTCCCTGTAACTCTCTCTTCTAAAGACTCAATAAGCTCATTTCCATCTACAATATCAGTGATCTCGATACCTTCATGAGTCCCACAATCTTCCATATCGATTCTCACATTTTGTGATACATCAATAAGCTTTCTTGTAAGGTAACCAGCATTCGCTGTTTTAAGAGCTGTATCGGCAAGTCCTTTTCTAGCCCCGTGCGTAGAAATAAAGTATTCAAGTACATTTAGACCTTCACGGAAGTTAGAGATAATTGGTGTCTCAATAATAGATCCATCAGGTTTTGCCATAAGACCCCTCATACCTGCAAGCTGTCTGATCTGAGCTGAAGAACCTCTCGCCCCTGAGTCTGCCATCATATAAATAGAGTTAAACCCATCTTTATCGCTCTGGACAAGCTCCATCATTTCGCTTCCAAGTTTATTGTTAAGTGCTGTCCAGATATCAATAATCTTATTATATCTCTCTTGCTCCGTTAAAAGTCCTTGGTTAAATTGTTTTTGAACCTCAATAACCTCTTTTTTTGCTACACCAACGTGCTCACCTTTAGTCTCAGGGATAATAATATCTGCAACTGAGATAGAAACTCCAGCATCTGTTGCATATCTAAATCCAAGATCTTTTAAGTTATCTAAAAATCTTGGAGTTACTTTATATCCACCATGTTTATAGATATAATCAACTAAAGCTCCAATATCTTTTTTCTTTAAAACTTTATTCCAGTAAGCTAATGGAACAAAATCTGGTAAGATATTTTTAATAATCATTCTACCAACAGTAGTTGTTACGATCTGTCCATCGATCATCGTTCTAATTTTTGCATGGATATCCACTTTTTTCATTTCTAGTGCCATCATTGCTTCATTAAGCCCAGAGAATACTTTATGCTCCCCTTTTACACCAGATTTTTCTAAAGATAGGTAATAGATACCTAAAATCATATCTTGTGAAGGAACCGCAATAGCACGTCCAGAAGCTGGTAAAAGAATATTCATAGAACTCATCATAAGAACTTTTGCTTCTGCAACCGCTTCTTGTGATAAAGGTACGTGAACTGCCATCTGATCACCATCGAAGTCCGCATTAAATGCAGAACAAACTAAGGGGTGAAGTTGGATCGCTTTTCCATCAATCAAGATTGGGTGGAATGCTTGAATTGAAAGTTTGTGAAGTGTAGGAGCTCTATTTAATAAGATAGGATAATCTTCAACGATCTCAGCAAGACACTCCCAAACTTCATTTGTTTGTGCTTCAATTAATCTTTTTGCAGATTTTAAAGTAGTTGAGTACCCTCTCTCTTCAAGTTTCGCCATTAAATGTGGCTTGAATAATTCAAGTGCCATCTTCTTTGGAATACCACATTGATCCATTCTAAGACTTGGTCCAACAACAATTACAGAACGTCCAGAGAAGTCAACCCTTTTCCCAAGTAAGTTTTGTCTAAATCGTCCTTGTTTTCCTTTAATGATTTCAGAAAGAGATTTAAGAGGTCTTTTATTCGCACCTTTTACTGCATTCGCTGTTTTTGCATTATCAAATAATGCATCAACTGCTTCTTGAAGCATTCTCATCTCATTTCTAATAATAATCTCAGGTGCATCAAGCTCTGTAAGTCTTTTAAGTCTGTTATTTCTATTAATTACTCTTCTATATAAGTCATTTACATCTGAAACTGCAAACTTTCCACCATCAAGTGCAACAAGTGGTCGAAGATCAGGTGGAAGTACAGGAAGTGCTGTAAGCATCATCCACTCAGGTCTATTTCCAGAGTTAATAAAGTTCTCTACAACTTTTAATCTTTTTACTAAAGTTTTCTTTTTCGCTTCAGATTTAGTTGCAGCCATTTCACCTTTTAACGATTCTAAAAGCCCAACAAGATCAAGTCCTGAGAGAAGTTCTTGAACGATTTTTCCACCCATATTTGCTTCAAAACCAGTATGCCCGTAATTCTCTTCAATACTTCTATATTGCTCTTCATTTAAGATATCATATTTTTGTACAGCTTTTGCACTATCACTATCATAAAAAGCTTCAGCAGGTTGACTTACGATATATGCTTCATAATAAAGTACTCTCTCAAGGTCTTTTAATTTTACACCAAGAAGTGTACCAATTCTAGATGGTAATGAACTTACCATCCAAATATGCGCAACAGGAGCTACAAGATCAATGTGTCCCATTCTATGACGTCTAACTTTTGAAGATGTTACTTCAACCCCACATTTTTCACATACAACCCCGTTGTATCTCATCTTTTTATATTTACCACAGATACATTCGTAATCTTTTACTGGTCCAAAAATTTTAGCACAAAATAAACCATCTCTTTCAGGTTTTAATGTTCTATAGTTAATAGTCTCAGGTTTTTTTACCTCTCCACTTGACCATGAAAGTATCTTTTCAGGACTTGCAAGTTTTAATTGAAAGGCACAAAAGTCTGTTGGTTTTTCTAACTCTTTGATCTCAATTGGTTTTAATACTGTCTCATTATTGCTCATTCTCTACACCTTCTTCAAAAATATCTACATCAAGTCCAAGTGCTTGAAGCTCTTTTGTAAGTACGAAGAATGTTTCAGGAACTCCTGATTTTGGAACATTCTCTCCATTTGCAATTGCTTTAAATGCTCGTGTTCGTCCTTCAACATCATCAGATTTAGTTGTTAACATCTCTTTAAGAACTGCTGTAGCACCATATGCTTCTAGTGCCCAAACTTCCATCTCACCAAATCTTTGTCCACCAAATAGTGCTTTCCCACCAACTGGCTGTTGTGTTACAAGTGAGTATGGACCAGTAGATCTTGCGTGAACTTTTTCATCAACTAAGTGGTGAAGTTTCAGCATATACATAACCCCAACATTTACTCTCTCAGCCATCTTCTGACCAGTCATACCGTCGTAAAGTACTGTTTTACCATCGCTATCCATTTTTGCTAATTCAAATAGTTTATCAAACTCTTCAGCTTTAGCACCATCAAATACAGGAGTAGCAAATCGAACCCCTTTTGTCCAATCACGTGCCATTGCAGTAAGGTCTTCGTCACTCATTGAAGTTAAAACTTCTTTTGCATTCATAAGTTTTGCCACATCAGCAATCTCAATCATTTTCGCTCTAAGATCTTTGATAAAGTTCTCTTTTTGCTGATCAAACATTGTTTGGATCTCAGCTCCAAGTTTTTTACCAGCATATCCTAAGTGAACTTCTAGAATCTGACCAATATTCATCCTTGAAGGTACTCCTAGAGGGTTTAGGATAACATCAACTGTTGATCCATCTTCCATATATGGCATATCAACTTGAGGAACGATATTAGAAACAATACCTTTATTACCATGACGTCCCGCCATTTTATCCCCAACTTTGATCTTTCTTTTTGTAGCGATATATACTTTTACTTGTTTAATTACACCATTTGGTAAGATATCATCATGCTCTAAAATAGAAAGTTTCTCTTCATGGTTTTCTCTTAAAGTAGCTTTTTGTTTAATAAAGTGATCTTTTACTTCATTATATTTGTATTCAACTTCTTTATCAAATGAAGCAATTACTTTTTTCATTGCAAATCTATTGATCCCATCAAGGTCAGCTGCAGTTAATTTTTCACCTTTTTTAAATACTTTATCATTGATTTCAAGATCTTTTTTGAGTTCACTTTGAGTAATCACATTATTGATTTTTAAAGTCTCTTCACGATCTAGCATTAAAAGTTTATCATGGTGTTCTATCTCTAATACTTCTTTCTCTTCTGAAATTGTAGCAAGAGCTCTTTCATCTTTTTCATACCCTTTTTTAGTAAATACTTTTACATCTACTACCACACCTTCCATAGAAGCTGGACAATACATAGATTTATTTACAACGTGACCCGCTTTTTCACCAAAGATAGCTCGAAGTAGTCTCTCTTCAGGAGTTGGTTTAATCTCCCCTTTAGGAGTAACTTTACCAACCATGATCATTCCTGGTTTTAGAAAAGTTCCTATTTTAACAATACCACTATCATCAAGATGCTCTAAGCTTTCACTTTTCACTCCTGGTAAATCTCTAGTGATCTCTTCATTACCATGTTTAAGCTCTCTTGCTTCTACTTCTTTTTCATAGATATGAACAGAAGTAAATGCATCTTCTTTAATAAGCTTTTGAGAAAGGATAATCGCATCCTCGTAGTTATATCCATTCCAAGGCATAAACGCAACTGTTGCATTTACTCCAATTGCTAATTCACCTTTATCCATAGATGGACCATCTGCGATCACTTGACCCTTATTGATAAATTGCCCCATTTTTACTGTTGCACTTTGAGTAAAAGTGGTATTATTATTTGTTCTGCTGTTTTTGCTTAATGTATAGTGATCAATGAATCCACCATTTTCATCTTCACCTTTAATGAAGATATTTTTTGCATCACATTTCTCAACTACACCAGCACGTTCTGCTTTAATACTTGCCCAAGAATCTCTTGCAACAATTTTTTCTAAACCTGTTCCAACGATTGGAGCATTTGGTTTTAATAAAGGAACCGCTTGTCTCATCATGTTTGATCCCATCAGTGCTCTGTTGGCATCATCATGCTCTAAGAATGGAATAAGTGAAGCCGCAACCCCCATAACCATCGCTGAAGAGATATCGATAAGATCAACTTTTGCAGATTCTACAAGCATGATCTCACCATCAATTCTAGCCTCAGTTAGAACCTCTGTGATCTTTCCATCTTTACTAAGTTTTGTTGATCCTGGAGCAATCACTTTCCCCTCTTCTTGAGTTGCAGTATAGTACTCAATATCATCAGTTACTTGACCATCAATAACTTTTTTATATGGAGTTTCAATAAACCCAAGATCATTTACTTTAGCAAACGTTGAAAGTGTATTAATAAGACCAATATTTTGACCCTCTGGAGTCTCAACTGGACAGATTCTTCCGTAGTGAGTTGGGTGAACGTCCCTTACTTCAAATCCAGCTCGCTCTTTTACAAGACCACCCTCACCAAGTGCACTTAGTCTTCTTTTGTGAGTTACTTCAGATAATGGATTTGTTTGATCCATAAATTGTGATAACTGACCAGATGTAAAAAACTCAGTGATCGTAGAAGTGATCATTTTAGAGTTGATTAAATCATGTGGCATTAAGTCTTCTAATGTACCACTAAGTGTAGTCATCTTATCTTTGATCGCTTTTTGCATTTTGATTAACCCAGCGTGAAGCTCATTTGATAAAAGCTCACCAATTGATCTAATTCTTCTATTTCCTAAGTGATCTCTATCATCCACATGACCATGCCCTGCTTTTACTTTGATTAAGTATTTAACAGTTTTGATAACATCTTCATGAGTTAAAACAGTCACATATTCAGGAACCTTAAGATCAAGCTTATGGTTCATCTTCATACGACCTACTTTTGTAAGGTCATATCTCTCTGGATCAAAGAAAAGTTTTTTGATAAAATCTTTTGCTGCTTCTTTTGTAACAGGTTCACCTGGTCTCATAACTTTGTAAATTCTAATGGCACAAAGATCATTTTCATCATCGATTTGCTCAGTTTGTCTTAAAAGCTTGATTGACTCAGCATCTGCTTTAAATGCATTAATAATAGACTCATCAACGCCCTCAGCAAGGTCATTTGCAATATCAAAGTTATCAAATCCAAGATCAAGAAGTTTTTTCAGCTTTAGATCATCTAATTGAGTTAATGCATCATATAAAACCTCTCCAGACTCTGGATCAAAGATCGCAGTTGAAATGTGTCTTTCCATTAAAAGCTCTACTGGGTATTCAACAAATTTTAGACCACCCTCTTCTAAAGCTTTTGCTTTTCTGATTGTAAGCCTTTTCCCAGCTGCAACGATTAAGTTTCCTTTATCATCGATTAAGTCATATTCAACTTTACCTGTAAACTCTTCTGCAACGAATTCAGTTAAAAATTTGTTGTTTTTCACTTTAATATTCACTATTGGATAGAATTGTTTTACAATCTCTTCTTTAGAGTATCCTAAAGCTCTTAGCATAATAGTAATAGGTACTTTTCTTCTTTTGTTAATTCTTACATAAAGGATATCTTTTGCATCATATTCAAAATATAACCAAGAACCTCGATCTGGAATAATTTGTCCAGTATAGATCAATTTATTTGAAACTGTAGTTGCTTCTTCTTCTTTAAAGATAACCCCTGGAGATCTATGAAGTTGATTTACAACAACTCTCTCAACACCATTTACAATAAATGATGTTCTATCCGTCATCAATGGAATCTCTCTGATATATAAAGATTGCTCTTTAATATCTTTTACCCCTGTTCTCTCACCTGTTTTCTCATCAAGATCCCAAAGTGTAAGTCTTACATTGATTCTAAGAGGAACTGAAAATGTAAGTCCTCTTACCATTGATTCACTTACAGTATATTTTGGTTTACCAACTTCTGAGCTGATATAATCAAGTGTAAATCTGTTTTGGATGTCGTTTATTGGAAATGATTGTTTAAAAACTTTCTCGATCCCTGCTTCAGTTCTATCCTCAGCATTAATCATTAAGAAGTTTTCATAACTGCTTTGTTGTAATTGTAATAAATTTGGTATTTCAATATTTTGTGGGCTTTTACCAAAATCAACTCGTAGTCTATTTCCAGATTGCAATGAATTTAACATAGTAACCTTTCATGTTTGTAGTTAATAGTTCTATATTTATATAAATATATGGAGGTTTCTTTCTTACGTCCTAACCTATATCTGAGCAAATACCATACATAGGTTAAAAAGCAAATTACTTAAAACGACGAATGCTCTGTGGGTTCACAGAGCATTTTTAGCGTCATTTTAAAGAATTTTAAATAAAAT
>CBETOJ010000045.1:0-8869 GCA_965537725.1 uncultured Campylobacterales bacterium
GAGGCAACCACTTAATAATTTAGCTATATTAAATAGTACAATTATATTAAAATATTCAAAAGATAAATTAGATCAAAAATCTATGGAGGAGTTTAAGACAAATTCAAAAAAACAGATAACTCAAATGTCTGAAACGATAGATGATTTTAAAAATTTCTTTAAACCAGAAAAAGAGAAAGTGAAGTTTTGTATCAATGATGTTATCTATCATACTTTAGATATTGTTAAGCCAGTATTAGTACAAAATAGTATAGAAGTTAGTGTGAAAGATGATGAAAAATATTATCTTATTGGTTATAAAAACGAGTTAGGGCAAGCGATACTAAATATCATAAATAATGCAAAAGATGCTTTGATTGAACAAAATGTAAGCGATAAAAAAATAGAAATATCATTATTTCAAAAAGATCAAATATTATATATAACAATAGAAGATAATGCAGGTGGAATAGATCCTAATATTATTGATAATATCTTTGATCCATACTTTTCGACAAAAGATGAAAAAAATGGTACAGGTCTTGGGCTTTATATGTCAAAGATGATTATAGAAGATCATATGAGTGGCGTATTAGATGTGTATAATAAAGATTGTGGAGTTGTTTTCACTTTAAAATTAGGTACTAAATAATAATACTATATCTCCAATAATTCCATACCAAATTAGACAACAAGCTGGCTTGCTCCATAATTAGGTACTTTAAAGCGAAAAAGTCACACCGAAAACTTTCACCTATTAGGTGTAACTTTTTCTAACTCAGAATTAGATTATGCCTCAAACAATATTAAATTTCAACATAAGCTCAACAAATGAAAAAATTACACCTAGAACAGGTGTAGCAATATTTTGCAAGTGTGGATGAGCGCGCTGTCCAAATTGGTGGAGCGTCTACAGTATAGGTTCCCTTATTGAAAATATAATTAAGAATGCTGTATAATCACACATTATTTAAAATTGCCAAGGAGCGTAAAGATGTATACACCAATGATTATCAATATAGTTTTAGCCATAGTGATCTTTTTTGTGGGAAAAATAGCTGCAAGATGGTTGACAAAGCTTATTATAAAAGGATTAGAGCGATCAAGTCAGATAGATGAGACTTTAAAAGGGTTTTTATCAAGTGTTTTATATGGATTGATGTTAGTTTTAGTAGTGATTACTGCTTTATCTCAAGCAGGAGTTGAAACTACTTCATTTATTGCTATACTAGGAGCCGTTGGTTTAGCAATCGGTCTTGCATTTAAAGATACTCTTTCCAATATAAGTGCAGGGGTTATGATCATTATTTTTAGACCTATAAAAGTTGGTGAGTTTGTAGAAGCTGCTGGTACGAGTGGTATTGTTGAAGAGATCAATATCTTTACTACGGTCATGAGAACAGGAGATAATAAAACAATTATTATAGGAAACTCAAATGTTATAGGAAGTAATATCACAAACTATTCTAGAAAAGAGACAAGAAGAGTTGATATAACTTTTGGCATTGGGTATGACGATGATCTAAAAAAAGCAAAGATTATTCTACAAAATGTGCTTTCTGAAGATGAAAGAATCATGAGTGAGCCTGCTCCTTTTGTTGCTGTATCAGAGCTTGCTGATAGCAGTGTGAATTTTGTGACAAGAAGTTGGGTAAAATCAGGTGATTATTGGCCAGTATATTTTGATACGATCGAAAAAGTGAAATTAGAATTCGATGACAAAGGGATCTCTATCCCTTATCCTCAAATGGATATACATACAAAAAGTGAATAAACAAAAAAAAGTAATAGTTGGGATGAGTGGTGGAGTCGATAGCTCTATCACAGCATACTTACTGCAAAAAGAGGGGTTTAGTGTAGAGGGTATCTATATGAAACTCCATGAGAGTATCGATGGATATCATGATAAAAATATCAGTGTAGTAAAAAAAGTATGTGAGTATCTAGATATCCCTTATCATATTTTAGATCTAAGCTCAGAGTTTTCACAAGATATCTATGAGTATTTTGTACAAAGTTATATTGATGGGATCACCCCAAATCCTTGTGTAAAGTGTAACCAAAAAATCAAGTTTGGAAAACTTTATGCTGAAGCAAAAAAGCTTGGAGTAGATTTTTTAGCTACAGGACACTATGCAAAAACAGATGGAGAGTTTATCTATACAGCAGATGATCTTTCAAAAGATCAAAGCTATTTTTTAGCCCAAGTTGATAAGAGTGTCTTACCTAATATCATCTTCCCAATGGATAAATACAAAAAAGAAGAGATCAAAAAGATAGCTTCTACAATGCCAGCATTTGCTGAACTTGCCTCTCAAAAAGAATCCCAAGAGATCTGTTTTGTAGATACAGTGTATACGGATCTTTTAAAAAAACATACTAATATCGATAGACCAGGAGATACTTTAGATATGGATGGAAATGTGGTAGGACATCATAAAGGATATCTTCATTATACCATTGGAAAAAGAAGAGGATTTTATGTTCATGGTGCCCATGATCCCCATTTTGTAGTAGATATTGATAAAGAGAAAAATACTATTGTTGTAGGGAAAAAAGAGGAACTAGCAGTAGATGAGATATTGTGTGATCAACTCAATATGTTTATCGAGGAAAAAACTTTTGAGTGTACAGTAAAAGTACGATTTCGTGCAGTACCAGTAGCATGTAAAGTAAATATTGAAAATGGGATTGCTCAGATTATTTTAGATGAACCTATTCTAGGAGTAGCAACAGGACAAGTGGCTGTTTTTTATGACAATGATAAAGTACTAGGAAGTGGATTTATTATACAAACATTTAAAGATAAAGGAAAACAATAGTGGAAGAAGCGGTAAAAACTATTCTAAAACATATAGGAGAAGATGTAGATCGTGAAGGATTGATAGACACTCCAACTAGAGTGAAAAAAGCATGGGAATATATGTGCAATGGATATCAAAAAGATCCAAAAGAGATTATAGAAAAAGCACTGTTTACAAGCTCAAATGATGAGATGGTAGTAGTAAAAGATATAGAGTTTTATTCAATGTGTGAACATCATATGTTACCAATTATAGGAAAAGCACATATTGCATATATCCCTGATGGAAAAGTGGTAGGGCTTAGTAAGATACCAAGAGTAGTAGATGTATTTGCAAGAAGATTACAGATCCAAGAACAGATGACCGAGCAGATCTGTGATGCGATCCATGATAACCTCAAACCAAAAGGGGTAGCAGTGGTTGTAGATGCACGTCATATGTGTATGGAGATGAGAGGAGTTGAAAAGATTTGCTCTTCAACTGTAACTTCCGCTCTTCGAGGTCTTTTTAAAAGAGAGAAAAAGACTAAGGATGAGTTTATGTCCATAATCTCTTCAAGTTTTCATAAATAAACTATAATAAAATGGGAAAGTTTATCTTCCCTTTTTATATCTCACACTCATCATCCCCCAATAAAAATCCAAGTCCAAACGCTACTACGATAAAAGTTATAGGCTGCCGTACAAATAAAACCAGTGCTCTAAAAAGAATATATGCTCCAAACTAAATCACTCCCAAAACTATAAGACTAAATATCGCTTCCATAATCACTCCTTAAATAGTATAGTGGAAGTTTAAACTATTATATGGAATACTTAATGTCCGTAAATAAATGGAGTAAAATTTTCTTTAAAAGGAATGGGTATGAAAAAACATGATTATGATAAGATATTGTATCGTCTTACAACTATTTGGGGAAGACTTAGAGAGGGTGAAGTCTTAAGTGTAAAAGAGTTGGCTGAGGAGTTTAATGTTACCACAAAAACGATCCAAAGAGATTTTAATGAAAGGCTTGTATATATCTTTCCTATAGAAAAAGTAGGGCATAAGTGGAAAGTAAAAGATGGACATCAAATTGATAAAAACCTTGACTATGAAGATGAGATAATACTGGATATCTTAAAAGAGTTTGGATCATCTATGAGTAATCTGATCCACTCCCGAGTCAATAACTTATTTAATAAAATATCCAATACTCACAATAACCCAATCTATTCAAGACTAGATATAGAAGATATCCATGATAAACTAGAGATCGTACAGAAACTTCAAGATGCTATATCAAATAGATATCAAGTAGAGTTTTACCATAATAAAAAGTATCGATATCTTGAACCTATCAAGATCACGACTTTTGATGGATACTGGTACCTATATGGAAAAGATATTATGGTAGATAAACTCAAAACCTTTTATATTAAAGATATCACCAATCTAACAGTAAATGAAAAAACTTTTAAAGAAAATCCAAAGGCAGATCATATAATACAAAATGCTATCAATATCTGGTTTGATCCAAACAATGAACCTTTTGAGGTTCAACTTTTAGCAAAAGCCACTATCTCAAAATACTTCGAAAGACGCCCACTTTCACGTACTCAAAAAATAGTAGAAAAATATGAAGATGACTCAATCCTTTTTTCCCTTTATGCCACAAGCCCAAAAGAGATCACTACAGAAGTAAAAAAATGGCTTCCAAATCTTTTGATTATAGAGCCAACTTCTATCGCAAAACAACTAAGAGATGAAACCCAAGAGTTTTTAAAAGAACAAATGGATATTTTGATCTAAAAACGGACATTAAGTATTCTTACTCATATAATATACTTTTTCATATAAAAATATGGAGGGATATTATGTCAGTTCAACCAAAAGATTCAAAATCGTTTGATGAGGTTTTGGAGCAGATGAAAAAAGATAAAATCAAAAGAGATATTAAAATAGTAAGAAGTAAATAAACTGTTTTAAACAAAAAGTTTAAAAATAGTATAATGAACTTTGAATAGAGACCTAAGGGATAAAGATGCAATTAGATTTAACAGCACTAGAAAAAGCTATAGATAGTTTTAAAAAAGCTATTGATGCATATGAACTAGACCATACTAATGAATTTATAAGAGATGCAGTGATTCAAAGGTTTGAATATACATATGAGCTTACTACAAAAATGATTAAAAGATATCTCTCTATCACCACAGCAGATCCAAGCAGTATAAATGAGATGAGTTTTCAAGAGATTGTAAGAGAGGGATACACTAAAGGAGTTCTTAAAAATAGCTGGGATATCTGGAAAAAATACAGAGAAGATAGAAATAGAACGTCACATGGATATAATGAAGACAATGCCATTGAAATTGCTGGAAGTGTGCAAGTGTTTTATGATGAAGCAAGATTTCTTCTAGAAAAGATAAAAGTGTATAATCAAAAAGTATGAAATTAAAGTTTGATATCACTATAGAAGAATATTATATAGTCAATGCTATTTTAAAGAAACATATAAAAGATACGAAGGTATATGTTTTTGGCAGTCGTGCAAAATATACCACAAGGTTTAATTCTGATCTTGATCTTGCTTTAGAAGCAAAGGAAAAAATAGATAAAGATCTCTTAATAGATTTAAAAGAAGAGTTTAATGATAGTGATCTAAAATATAGTGTAGATATTGTTGATCTTAACCATATTGATCATAGTTTTAAAAAAATTATTGATAGTGAAAAAATTGAGTTTCCTTTGGAATAAAATCTATAAATAAATATCATATTAAAATGCTATAATGAATTTTTTAATATAACGGGGTAATGTAATAAAGATGGGTGAAGAACAAAAGAAAAGACTAGAACAACAACTTTGGAATATAGCCAATGAACTTAGAGGTAAGATGGATGCAGATGAGTTTAGAGACTATATCCTTGGATTTATATTTTATAAGTATCTCTCTGAGAAGATTGAAGACTATGGAAATGAACTTTTAGCAGAAGATGGTATCAAATTTACGCAGCTTGATTGTGATAAAAATGCGGAACATCAAGAGATGTGTGAAGCTATCAAAGAGGACTCTATAGAACATCTTGGGTACTTTTTAAAACCAAATGAACTATTTTCTGCTATGGCAAAAAAAGGGAATAGTGAAAGCGATAACTTCATCCTTGAAGACTTAACACAAGTTTTAAGAGATATAGAACAATCAACTATGGGTCATGAAAGCGAAGATGACTTTGAACATCTTTTTGAAGACCTTGATCTCACTTCTACAAAACTAGGACGTACTGAAGAGGTAAAAAACAAACTTATCGCTAAGGTTCTTTACCACTTAGACAATATAGACTTTGAACTTAAAAACCATGACAGAGACGTGCTAGGTGATGCCTATGAATATCTTATAGGTCAATTTGCAAGTAACGCAGGGAAAAAAGCAGGTGAATTTTATACACCTCAAGAAGTATCAAAAATCTTAGCAAAGATAGTTACTACTAAAAAATCAAAACTAAAATCAGTATATGACCCAACTTGTGGTTCGGGATCATTACTTCTACGTGTTGCAAAAGAGGTTGAAGATGTATCAAACTTCTATGGACAAGAGCTAAATAGAACTACATATAACCTTGCAAGAATGAATATGATTATGCATAATGTTCATTATAGAAAGTTTGATATAAAACAAGAAGACACCCTAGAACACCCTCAGCATGAAGATGAAAGGTTTGAAGCGATAGTTGCTAATCCTCCATTTTCAGCTAAATGGTCAGCAAATCCACTTCATATGAATGATGATAGATTTTCACAATATGGAAAATTAGCTCCAAGTTCAAAAGCAGACTTTGCCTTTGTACAACATATGATACACCATTTAGATGATAATGGAACGATGGCTATTGTATTACCACATGGGGTATTATTTAGAGGAGCTGCTGAGGGTCATATAAGAAAGTATCTAATTGAAGATAGAAACTATCTTGATGCAGTTATAGGACTACCTGCAAATATCTTTTATGGTACATCAATTCCAACTTGTATATTAGTATTTAAAAAGTGTAGAGAAGATAGTGATAATGTTTTATTTATAGATGCTTCAAATCATTTTGAAAAGGCTAAAAATCAAAACTATTTAAGAGCTAGTGATATTGATAAAATCATTACTACTTTTAGGGAAAGAAAGGTTGAAGATAAATATTCATACCTTGCTACTTTAAAAGAGATAAAAGAAAATGATTATAATCTAAATATCCCAAGATATGTAGATACATTTGAAGAGGAAGAGGCTGTTGATATTGATGAAGTATCAAAAGAGTTAAAAGCTCTTGAAATAGATATGAAATCTACTGATGAAACAATAGCTAAGCAATGCGCGGAACTTGGTATTGCTACACCATTTTAAAAGGTATATATATGAGTAATGTACCTAAATTAAGATTTAAAGAGTTTAGTGGTGAGTGGAAAGATATCACTTTGGGTGATATTGGTAAAGTAACAATGTGTAAAAGGGTAATGAAACACCAAACCACAGAACAAGGTGAAATACCTTTTTATAAAATAGGTACATTTGGTAAAAAAGCAGATGCTTTTATATCTCAAGAATTATATGAAGAATTTAAAAATAAGTATTCATATCCTAAAAAAGGAGATATTCTTATAGCGGCTTCAGGAGCAACTTATGGTAAAACTGTAATTTTTAATGGAAAAGATGGATACTTCCAAGACTCTAATATAGTGTGGATTGCTAATAATGAAATCTTAGTTTATAATCAATTCCTTTACACTTGTTATCAAAGAATAAAATGGGCTATTGAAGAATCAACTATACCAAGACTTTATAATAGTGTAATAAGTGGTGCTAAACTTAAAATACCAACTTTGGCAGAACAAGAAAAAATAGCTTCTTTTTTAACTTCTGTTGATACAAAGATAGAACAACTGACACGTAAAGAGGAACTTTTACAGCAATATAAAAAAGGTGTAATGCAAAAGATATTTAATCAAGATATTAGATTTAAAGCTGATGATGGGAGTGAGTTTTGTGAGTGGGAGAAAAAGAGTTTTGATGAAGTATTTAATAGATATGACAATTTAAGAATACCTATTTCTTCATCAAAAAGAATTGCTGGTAATACTCCATATTATGGTGCAAATGGCATACAAGATTATGTTGAAGGCTTTACACACGATGGTGAATTTATATTAATTGCAGAAGATGGGGCTAATGATTTAAAAAATTATCCTGTTCAATATGTAAATGGTAAAATTTGGGTGAATAATCATGCTCACGTCCTACAAGCAAAAGGAAATATTGCAAATAATAAATTTCTTAAATATGCTGTTTCTAAAATAAATATTGAACCTTTTTTAGTTGGAGGTGGTCGTGCTAAACTAAATGCCAATATTATGATGAAAATTAATATTGATATTCCAAGTTTAGAAGAACAAAATAAAATAGCAAATTTTTTATCTTCAATAGATACTAAAATAGAACAAACGGGGAAACAATTAAAACAAACAAAAGAGTTTAAAAAAGCACTTTTACAGCAGATGTTTGTGTGAGGAAATTGTAATGGTAAAAATAGAAACACTTGAAGATATTTTAGCACTTAAAGAAGACTATGATATAGAATTTAAAAAAGCTTTGGGAAAATCTGGCAAAGGTAAATTACCAGATGATATGTTCTCAACATATAGTGCTATGGCAAATACTCAAGGTGGAAATATATTTTTAGGGATAGAGGAGCTTGATGATGGTATTTCTCTTTCAGGTATCAAAGAGGTAGAATCTATCAAAAAAGAATTGTTTGATTCACTAAATAACAAACAAAAGATAAGTGCAAATATAATATCTGATGATAATGTAAAAGTATATAAATTTAAAGATAGTTATGTAGTTCATATAGTTATCCCACAAGCTACAAGACAACAAAAACCAATCTATAAAGGTCAAAATCCCCTACAAGGAACTTATATAAGACAGTATGAGGGTGATTTTAAATGTGATGAAACTACTATCAATAAAATGTTTGCAGAAAAAACAGAGGAGAGTAGAGACAGTAAAGTTTTAAATAATTATGATATGGATGATATTGATATGAGTACATTTTATG
>CBETOJ010000046.1:0-8846 GCA_965537725.1 uncultured Campylobacterales bacterium
TTATTAGATATGGTTGAAAAATATACTGAAAAAGCAAATGAAAAAAATATCTCTATAGAAATTTTACGTTTTGAAAAAGCACAATTCAAAGCAAATCGATCCTTAATAGAGATCCTATTTTCAAATCTACTTGATAATGCTATTAAATATAGCAAAAAAAAGAAAAGGATCTTCCTATCACTTTTTACAAATAATAATTCTATCAAATTTATTATTCAAGATGAAGGTATTGGTATCCCTAAAGAAGCTTTAATCAAAGTATTTGAACGATTTTATAGAGTTGATGACAGTAGAAATAAAACTATTAAAGGGTTTGGACTAGGACTCTCTTTAGTCAAAAATATTATTGATCTACACAATGGAAAAATAGAAATCTCTTCAAAAGAATCACTTGGAACGAGCATAACTCTCACATTTTAATTTTTAATTAATTTTGCCCCTTTAGAATCTTCAAATTTTTTAAAAAGGAAGATATATGATAAATAAAAAACTACTTACTTTAGGTCTTAGTGCCATTGCTGCAACACTACTTACAACTGGATGTACTCACCAAGAGGCAAACCATGGTGGACATAAAGCTCACTGGGGATATACAGGACATGAGGGACCAGCTCACTGGGGAGACTTATCAGAAGCATACCATATGTGTAAAACTGGAAAGCAACAATCACCTATCAATATAGATAATACTATGAAAGGAAGCCTCGATAAACTTGCTATCAACTACCATACAGATGCAAAAGATATTATCAACAATGGTCACACTGTACAAGTAAATATTGATGGTGGATCAACACTGACACTTGATGGAACAGCGTATAGTCTCAAACAATTCCATTTCCATACACCAAGTGAAAATAATATCAGAGGAAATGAGTTTGCTTTAGAAGCTCACTTTGTTCATGCAACTGCTGATGGACACCTTGCAGTTATCGGTGTAATGTTTAATGAAGGGGCTGAGAATAAAGAGTTAGCAAAAATCTGGTCACAACTTCCAGCGCATGAAGGAAAACGCGAACCTATTACATTTAAAGCAAGTGATATCAACCAATTACTTCCAAATGATCAAGCATACTACCACTTTATGGGATCTTTAACCACTCCACCATGTTCTGAAAATGTAAAATGGTATGTTATGAAAAAACCTTTAACTATCTCAAAAGATCAAAAAGAGACATTCTTTAAAATTTTTGGTCACTCAAATAATAGACCACTACAACCAGTAAATGGAAGAACTATCCAAGAATAGTTTTTCATCTTATTAATCTTTACTCCAAAATAAAAACTGGAGTGAAGATTAAAGCTCTTTTTAATAAACCCACTTTAAAACTGGTACATTAATTGCATAAAGCTTTACAATTTGCCAATACTATTCGACAAAATATTGAAAACCTTCACATAGAACACTCTAAAAATAGTGCAAGTCCTTATATTACAGCATCTATGGGGCTTATTTGTAAAAATGCTAATGAGATTGGAAGTGATGATGAAGTTTATAAACAAGGGGATGAATTTCTTTACATTGCAAAAGAGAGCGGTAGAAACCGAGTAGCTTTTTAAAATAGTATTAGAATAAGAGAGTTTTTGTTAAAATTAAGTAGATTTAACTAAAGGGTATTTTTATGTGTGCGATTGAATACTATACTTATGATGACTATAAAAACTGGGAAGGTGACTGGGAGCTTATTAATGGAATGCCAATCTCTATGGCTCCTGCTCCTATAAAAATACATCAAAGTCTTGCCTCACGACTTATAATTGAAATTGGTAATCAAATTGAAGAGTGTTTAAAATGTGAGATATTGGGTGAAGAAGATTGGAAAATCAGTGAGGATACTATTCTTCGTCCTGACATTGCACTTATATGTGATGATCCAAATGAGTTTTATATAACTAAAGCACCTGAAATTATTGTAGAGATCATCAGTAAATCAACTGCCAAAAAAGATGAAAAACACAAATTTGAAATCTATGAAAAAGAAAAAGTTCCTTACTATATTATCGTCTATCCAGATGATCTTAAAGCAAAAGTTTTTAAACTAATCGATGGAAAATATGATAAACAAGGTGATTTTTCTAAAGAATCTTATGAGTTTAAAGATATAGAGTGTGAAGTAACTATCGATTTTGATCATGTATTTAAAAGATATAGAAAATGAAATTATTACAAGACTTAAGCAATGAGATAGAATCTTTTACAAATGAATTTATAGCAGAGCTTCAAACAATAGATACAAATATCATTACAACAAAATAAACAAAATAGAACTACAAAACAAATTGTTGGACATATGATTGATTCAGCTTCAAATAATACCCATAGAGTGATCCATCTACAATATCAACCAACTCCACTGAACTTTCCAGATTATGCAAATCTTGGAGTTAATGATACTTGGATAGCGCTACAAAATTATAATGAATATGATTGGAAGAATCTTATTGAGCTCTTTAAATACACTAATCTTCATATTGCCCATGTGATAAAAAATATTGATCCATCAAAACTTCAAAATACCTGGATCACAGCATTAGGTGATAGTGTAACTTTAGAAGAGATGATCGTAGATTATCCACTCCATTTTAAACTTCATGTAGATGAGATACGAGAACTTAAAGGATAATCATGAGATTTGCCCATACAAATATAGCTGCACATGATTGGGAGAGTTTAGCACAGTTTTATATAGATGTTTTTAAGTGTAAATCAAACCTCCAAAACGTGATCTAAAAGGGGAATGGCTTGATCTTGCCACAGGACTTACAGATGCTAGACAAATGGGTGTACATCTTCTTTTACCATGGCATGGAGAGAATCCTCCTACTTTAGAGATATTTAGCTATGAAGAGTTTGTAGATCATGACCCTATTATGGCTAACTTTATTGGCTTTACCCATATCGCTTTTGAGGTTGAGGGTGTAGGGATGTTAAAGTTTACCTATTTTAGAGATCCTGAGGGAAATATTATCGAGATACAATCTTGGAGCTAGATAAGTAATCAAGTTGTAATAAAAGTATTATAAAATCTCAATTTACAATATTTTGTAGTGAGGTTGATTATCTAATGGTTGAATATGATGAACTTTATAATTTAACTAAAGATCTAAAAGTTTTATACATTAAGATAATATGAGTTTTCAAAAAGAAACTTCTGAACTATTTAACTATTTTTTCAACTCCATTGATCTAGCAAGTAATGGTGAGGATGGATTGGAAAAATATCTATCTTATTATGAACAAACTACAAAGTTTTATGATATTGTTATTACAGATATCAATATGCCACAAATCAATGGAATAGAGCTTTCAAAGCAGATCTATACATATAATAACTTACAACCTATTTTAGTAATATCTGCCCATGCAAGTAAATAACGCAGAAGAGATAAGTTATGATCTTATTCATAACAAATTTCATTACCTCTAAGCTGATACTACACTATTTCAATTAATGGCTTAAAACCAATAAACTGATTATGAAACTTTAAAATCATTTAATAATTGAATGTTATGATTGAAAAAAGGAATAACTTATGATTAAAACTCTTATTTCATTTTTTCTTATATTAGGAACTATTACTGCAAACCAACTACATAATGAAACTTCCCCATACCTTTTACAGCATAAAGACAATCCAGTAAACTGGTATCCTTGGAGCGATATAGCATTTAAAAAGGCTAAAAAAGAAAATAAACTTATTTTTCTTTCCATCGGCTATAGTACCTGCCACTGGTGTCATGTGATGGCTCATGAGTCTTTTGAAGATAAAGAGGTAGCAAAGGTTTTAAATAAGCACTTTATCTCTATTAAAATAGATAGAGAACAGCTTCCACATATCGATGGGTTTTATCAAAAAGTCTACCGCTTTATGCATAAAAAAAGTGGTGGCTGGCCTCTTACTATTGTAATGACAGTTGAAAAAGAGCCATTTTTTTCAGCAACTTATATACCAAAATATGCGGGGTATGGATCTCGTGGGCTTATTGAAATCTTACAAGAGATTGCATCATCTAATAGAGATGTTTTAAAAAAGAAAGGTCAAGAAATACTTGCAAGTATCAAACAACAAGAAAAGTTCCCTCTTTCAAATGCAAGCTATGATAATAAAATACTCCATACCATCGTAGATCAATTTAAAAATACCTACGATGTAAAATATAAAGGGTTTGGAACACACCCAAAGTTTCCAGAGTTTGCAAACCTCATCTTCCTTTTAAAACTCTATAAAATCAATAAAGATCAAGATGCTCTTAAAATGGCGATAGATTCTCTTACAGCCATGGCAAAAGGGGGAATATATGATCAAATAGAGGGAGCTTTTTATAGATACAGTGTAGATCAAAAATGGACAATTCCACATTTTGAAAAGATGCTTTATACCAATGCAGAAGCTTTAGAAGCTTATAGCTTAGCTTATAAGATCACAAAAGAGCCTTTATTTAAAAAAGTTATTGATCAAACAATTGAGCAGATCGATACAAGATTCAAGCAAGATGGTGTCTATAAAAGTGCAAGTAATGCAGATAGTAAAAATGATCATGGGGAAAATGAAGAGGGGTATTATTTTATTTATAATTATATGGAGAGTCTAGAACTTTTAGAAAAAAATGGTTTTAGTGAAAAAGAAGCTAAAACTACCCTGCACTATCTTGGAATCATCGATGATGGAAACTTTGATGGAGAAAAATCAAACCCTGAGATCAAAGGAGATACAAAACCACAAAATCTTGATAAAGTCATTGCTCTTTTAAAAAAAGTTCGCGAAATTAGAGAATATCCTTTTATAGACAATAAGATTAATACTACTTGGAACGCTTTATATATAAAAGGCAAACTTATCGCTTCAACTATTGATAGAAGCTATTTAAAAGAGTCTCTTGATTCACTTGATAGTTTAATCTCACTGATGTATGAAAAAGGGGAACTTTACCACCAAACAATAAAAGGAAAATCTCCTATACAAAAAGGGATACTAGAAGATTATAGTTTTATGATCAGTACCCTCTTTGAAGCCTATCAAATTACTTTAGATGAAAGATATCTAACACTTTACAAACAACTTGTTAAAAAATCAATTGAGCTTTTTTATAAAGATGATCGGTGGACAGCCTCTGCTGATGGCTTTGAAACCTATGCAGATATAGAAGACTATGGATATGCCAGTGCCTTAGGGGTACATTTTATCAATCTCATTTTATATGCTGCAATGGAGGGAGAGTATAAGATCTATGAGATGACAAGAAAATCTATGCAATACTATATAGAACATATCAATAAGTATCCATCTAATTTTCCAAATACAACTTTGGCTTCGATCTATTATATGATAGAGCCAGTATTTATAAAATCCTCTAAAGAGAATCTAAAAAAAATCACACCAAATGACTTTAAATACCCCTTTGTCTATAAAAAAGAGCATTTAGCAAATGAGTATCTTGCGTGTACTCTTAGTAGTTGTTTTAGCTACTCAACTGATCTAAAAAAGATCATAGAAGATACCAATAGTTTAAATAGTAACTAGCTAAAATACTATATGAAAAATGAGTTTGAAGAAGCCTTTACTAGTCTATATCCCATTTTAAATGAGATCTCCCCACTTCCAAATGAAATTTGGGAAGAAACAAAACAATATTTCCATCTAAAAACTCTCCCAAAAGGTGCCCATCTTTTTGATATAGGGGATAAGGTCACCGAGTTTTATTTTCTTATCGATGGTCTTGCACGATATTATTATATTAGTGAAGAGGGAAAAGAGTTTAATAAATCTTTTGCTGAGAAAAAAGGTCACCTTCTTAGTAGTATTTCTTCTGTTTCTATGGAAAATGAAACCTCTCCATTTTGTGTAGAAACCCTTAGCTCTTTTACAACTCTATATATCTCCTATAAAGATTTTATCACTTTAGGTGAAAAATTTAAAGAGTGGAATGATCTTACTCTTCGTATCTATGAAAGACTTATTGTAAAAAAAGAAAGAAGAGAAGCAGATTTTTTACTTCTTGATGCAAAATCACGATATTTGAAGTTTTTAAAAGATTATTCTATGATAGAAGGTGCCGTCCAAAACTATCATATTGCTTCATATCTAGGAATCACAGAAGTTGCTCTTTCACGAATACGAAAAGAGATGAACTTAACCTAGGTTAATGACAAGGGTTTAAATTCTTTGTATAATTTAATCAAAAATGTAAGGGAAAGTAATGCAACTAAAAATAGCTGAGCTCCAAGATGTAGAAGGAATCCTAAAACTTCACAATCTCTATCAAGTAGACTCTATAAAAGAAGAGGATAAAAAAGATGGATTTGTAACCACACCATTTACAAAAGAACAACTAGCAGATATCATTAATAAAGAACAAGGGATATTTATAGCTATAGATAATGATGAAATAGTAGGATATGTTATGTCTGCATCATGGCAATACTGGTCAGCTTGGCCTATCTTTGCCCATATGATACAAGACTTGCCAAAGCTAACATATTTAGGACAAACTTTAAGTATGGATAACTCTTACCAATATGGTCCAGTGTGTATCAATAAAAAATATAGAGGAAGTGGACTTTTGGCACAGCTTTTTGATTTTGCGCTAGAATCAATGGAAAAAAGGTACCCTATTTTAGTAACCTTTGTTAATAAGATCAACCCAAGATCATACGCAGCCCATAGGCAAAAACTAGGACTTGAAGTGATCCAAGAGTTTGAATTTAATAAGAATACTTACTATGAGATGGTGTTTGATACTTCAAAAAAAGTTTTAAGCAAATAGATGCAAAAAGAATTAAAGTTTTTTCATTCACCAAAACTTCCATACTTGGAAAGTCGCTATTCAAAGCATAGCAGTGATTGTTATAAAGAACATACTCATGATACTCTATCAATTGGTGCAGTTGAAAATGGGGCTACAAGGTTTTTAGTGCAAACACGTGAATATGAACTCAAACCAAATGAACTAGCGGTTCTCAATCCGCACACTATTCATGCTTGTAACCCTTATGAAAAAGATACAAGAGATTATCATATGATCTATTTAGATACCTCTTGGTGCAAGGAGCTTCAAAATACTCTTTTTCAAACAAATACAGAGTTTATTCCAATCAAAGATGAACTTATTCAAAATACTAGTTTATTTCAAGAGTTTTGCAGTATCAATCACTCTTTATTTGAAACCACTTATCTTCTTGAGATAGAATCACAGCTAATAGAATGGATTAGTAGTATCTTTATTCAATACTGTGGAGTTGAACACTATACAGAGAATTTCAGACTCAATTCTACTTTAAGTGATATTGCAAACTATTTAGAAACAAACCATGAAGAGAATATCTCTTTAGATGAACTTGCAACACAATTTGAGATGAACCCATATACTCTTCTTCGAAACTTTAAAAAACACTATGACTTAGCTCCCATACTTTTCAGATAAATAAAAGAGTACAAAAAGCAAAAGAGCTTTTAAAAGAGAATATACCATTAAGTGAAGTGGCACTTCTATGTGGCTTTTTTGATCAAAGTCATTTTCAAAGACACTTTAAACAACTAGTTGCCATCACACCAAAAGAGTACAGAGTCAATTTTATACAATAAAACTTTTTAAAAATCTTCTATACTTGCAAAAACTTTGGAGAAGACATGGGATCTTGGCAATCATGGATGATATCATTAGCAAGAAATAAATCTATAAAAAACTTTATGCAAAACTGGGCACCAAGCTCAAAACTTTCACAACAATTTGTAGGTGGATCCACTCTAGAAAACACCATACAAAGGATACAACTTTTAGATGCTGATTCAATATATGCTTCACTTTTTTATCTTGGTGAGTATGTAGAAGATCAAGAGCTGATCAAGAAGACTATAGATGCTTTAGAAGATGGAATTGGAAAACTTAGTCAAAACAATCTTGATATACATGTCTCGATAGATCCTACACAAATAGGTCTTTTACAAAGTAAAGAACTGTGTAAACAAAACCTTTTAAAACTAGCAAATACTATACAACTCCATCAAAAGAAAGATGGGATCAAAAAAGATTTTTTAATGATAGATATGGAAGACAGCTCAGTAACAGAGCAAACCATAGATTTTTATAAACTCTTAAAAAAGCATCATCTCCCCCGTTGCTATTACTCTACAAACCTATCTATATAGAACCAAGCAAGATATAGAAATAATCATAAAAAATGGTGACCCAGTACGTTTAGTAAAAGGTGCTTTTGCAGAAGATCACACTATAGCATATACAAATCAAATAGAGAAAGATCATGCATATTTAGAGTGTGCTAAGCAAATACTTTCTTTAAAAGCAAAACAAAATGGAGTCTACCCTATTTTTGGTACCTACGATGATAAAATAATCGACAAGATCAATAAAGTCGCATCACAAAATAGTTGGGAAAAAGATCAATATGAGTTTGAGATGCTTTTAGGAGTAAGAGAAGCGTATCAAAAAGAGTTAGTATCACAAGGATATAAGCTTAGACTCTACACCCCTTTTGGAAAAGATTGGTGGGTATATGCTATAAGACGTATAGGGGAAAATCCAAAGAATTTTAAAATGCTCTTACTGTCACTTTTGAAGTTCTAAAAATCTATTAGGAGTCATTGCATAGATACTTTTAAAGGATTTACAAAAATGGCTTTGATCAAAAAAGCCACACTCTTGAGAGATTTGAGAGATATTTTGAAACTTATGTGAGCTTAGAAGTTTTTTACTACGATTAAGTTTTTGATTGATGATATAAGCGTGAGGTGTAAGTCCAAACTCTTTTTTAAAAAGACGGATAATATGCTCTTTACTATAGGGAAACTCTTTGACAATATCTTCTAAAGAAAGATCAAGGTCAATA
>CBETOJ010000047.1:0-8764 GCA_965537725.1 uncultured Campylobacterales bacterium
TGTTAAGCTAGATTAGATTTCAGTTCGAGAGTATCAGACTTGGTGGATACATAAAGCTAGTGTTGCTATAGATGAAATAGAGCGTGAAATCATTGCATTTTTAAAATAATAGGGTTTGAATAGGTGGTAATGGCAGGAGTAGATGATGAGTCTACTCCAACTTTAAACTAATGAAGCTCAATAGCTAAGCTAATGAAAATCAAAAGTACCATTACCAAGTTGAAATGCATGTATTCTCCTTAGGAAAACACTCCTGCTCTGTGATAATTGCTACACTATCCGCAAAAAAAAAGGTAGAGCCAAAACTCTACCTTTTTTAACTATGTTCTCCTAGTTAGGTCATCACTCCTAACAGAGTTCACAATGCATTTCAATGTTGTAAGTATACAAAAAAGAAACTTCAAAGTCAATGGTTTAAATTATCGTATAATTAGCGTAGTTTTTGGCGTAGTTTATGAAACTTTGGTATAATACGCACTATGAGAATAGATAAATTTTTAAATGCAGTAAATATAACCAAAAGAAGAGCAGTAGCTGAAGATATGTTGGCTCACAAGGTTGTATTTATTGGTGGTGTTGCTGTGAAAAAGGCAAAAGAGGTAAAAGTTGGGGATATCATAGAGATCCGTTATTTAGAATATACAGATAGATTTGAGGTATTACAGATACCACGAACAAAATCAACTCCTAAATCAGCTCAATCAGAATATGTAAAAAAACTTTAAAAGATACAAAGGATAGATATGTTTAATAAAGCACGATTAAAATTTGATGATATTTTTGAAAATAGAGTACCTGAAAAAGAGGTAAGAGAATATTTAATTGAGTTATATGAAAAAGGGGAGAGTGCAGGGGAGATCGCTGCGGCAGCTGCTGCGATGAGAGATCATATGATTCCTTTGAATGTAGAGCAGTCTTTACAAGAGGAGCTGATAGATAACTGTGGAACAGGTGGAGATAAAAGTAATAGCTTTAATATCTCTACTACAGTCTCTATTGTACTTGCAGCTTGTGGATGTAAAGTTGCAAAACATGGAAATAGAAGTATCACAAGTAATAGTGGAAGTGCTGATATGCTTGAATCTTTAGGGGTAAATCTTACCCTTACGATCCAAAAACAAATAGAGATGTTAAAACAAACTGGCTTTGTATTTATGTTTGCTATCAATCATCATCCAGCTATGAAACATATTATGCCTATAAGAAAGTCTATTGATCATCGAACTATTTTTAATATCCTTGGACCTTTATCAAACCCAGCAAGTGTACATAAGCAACTTATTGGAGTATTTTCAAAAGAGTATGTTCCAAAAATTGCTGGAGCATTAACTCAGCTCAATACAAAAAGAGCGATGGTAGTAAGTTCAGCTGATGGGATGGATGAGATTAGTATCAGTGATGTGACCTATTGTGCTTTTGTAGATCGTGGAAGTTTCAATGAGTTTGTTCTTGATCCTAGAGAGTATGGGTTTGATCTATCTCCTAAATCAGAGATTGAGGGTGGCGATGCTAAAGAAAACTCAATGATCACTAAAGGGATCTTAGATGGTTCTATCAAAGGAGCAAAAAGAGATATAGTCCTTTTAAATGTAGCTGTAGCACTTCTTGTGGATCAAAAGGTAAACTCTACTGAAGAGGGGATCGAGATGGCTAAAGAGGTTATTGATAGTGGAAAAGCTCTTGCTAAACTTGAAGAGATCGTTAAAGTGAGTAATGAACTATAAAATATGGAATATAGTTTAGATGATTTAGACTTATTTGTAGAGAACTTAAAAGAAAAACTAGATAATAGAGATATTGTAGTTTTACTTCAAGGAGATCTTGCAAGTGGAAAAACTACTTTGGTAAAAAATTATGTAAAGAGTCTAGGATTAGAAGATACAGTGACTAGTCCAACCTTTTCTGTTCAATCTATCTATGGCGATAATATCTATCACTATGATATCTATAATAAAGAGCTTGAAAACTTTATAGCTTCAGGGTTACTTGAAGAGTTTGAAAAGTCTGGGATCCATTTTGTAGAGTGGGGAGATGAAAGATTGGAGCAGATTTTAAAAGAGTATGGCTTTGAATATCTGACAATCAAAATAGAAAAAAAAGAAAATAGTAGGGAATATATCAGGTCCTAATGGAGCAGGGAAAACTACAAGTTTTTATATTATTTGTGGTCTTATTAAACCAACTACTGGAAATATCTTCTTTGATGGCTCAGATATTACACATCTTCCTTTACATAAAAGGGCATTAAGAGGAATAGGGTATCTACCACAAGAGTCTTCTATCTTTAAAGATCTTACAGTTGAAGAGAATCTTATGTTGGCAGCTGAAGTTTCCATTGATGATAAAAAACAAAGATGGGAAAAGATAGAAGAGCTTTTAGAGATCTTTAATATTGAGCCTATTCGTCATAGAAAAGGACTTAGCCTAAGTGGTGGGGAGAGAAGAAGATCTGAGATTGCTAGAGCTTTAGTATCAAGTCCACGGTTTTTACTCTTAGATGAGCCTTTTGCTGGAGTTGATCCAATTGCAGTAAAAGATATTCAAAATATTATTAAACAGCTTACAAGTGTAGGAATAGGGGTCTTGATAACTGATCATAATGTAAGAGAGACTTTACAGATTTGTGATAGAGCATATGTCATGAAAGCAGGTGAAGTCTTAGCAAGTGGAACAGCTGAGCAGATCAAAGAGAATGAAACAGTGCGAGAGCACTATCTTGGGAAAGACTTTTCTTTTTAAAGTTTTTCTCTATCCTTTTGGATAGAGAGTTGGATTATTTTGTATAAAATCCGTTTGAATAGAGTGCATCGATAAGTTGTTTGACACTTCCTACTGATTTTGCAAATTTTCTATCTTGATCATCATTTAGATTTGCTTCAATCACCTTTTCAGCTCCATTTGCACCAAGCATAACAGGAACACCACTCACCACATCTCTATATCCATATTCACCTTTAAGCATCACTGCACATGGATAGATCTGTTTTGTATCACTAAGAATCGCTTCAACCATAAGTGCAGCTGCTTTTGCAGGAGCATAATAAGCACTTCCGTCTTTTAAAAGACCTACGATCTCTGCTCCACCTTTTTTTGTTCTCTCAACAATTGCATCAATCTCATCCCATGTAAGAAGATCTGTTAAAGGAACCCCAGCAACTGTTGAGAATCTTGGAAGTGGCACCATGTCATCTCCATGACCACCCATAACAGAACATCTAATCTGACCAGAACCATATCCAAGCTGTTCATATACAAAGTGTGCCATTCTAGCACTATCTAAGATACCTGCCATCCCAACTACTCTATTTCTATCCCAACCTGTTTCTTTTAATGCTACATAAACCATCGCATCAAGAGGGTTTGATACTGGCACGATGATCGCATCAGGTGAGTATTTTTGAACATCTTCCATTACTCTTTTCATAATCTGTGCATTTTTTACTAAAAGATCATCTCTACTCATCCCTGGAAGTCTTGGGCTTCCTGCTGTAATCACGATAACATCACAGTCTTTGATATCAGAAGGCTCTTGAGCATGTTTTACTACAGTGTGCATTCTTGCTGCTTGTACTGCTTGTGACATATCTAAAGCGATACCTTTTGCTTTATCTGGGTTACTACTTGATCGTAGTATCACTTCATGACAAGAACCACTCATTGCTAAAATATAAGCACATGTTGAACCAACATTTCCAACACCTACGATACCAACTCTTTTACCTCTCATGTAAATTCTCCTTTGTCTTAGTCAATTCTATAGTGTTAAATTAGTTAAGTGCTAATATAAAGATTGGAGTTCAACGTTTATATGAACACTTTTAGTACTTATACAATTTAACACACAAGAAATTATCAGATTATTATATTCTATAACCAATTAAAGATCGGATTATATTAATCCAATCTTTAAAAGAATTACGTTTTAGTTACAAGAGGTAATATTTTACCTCTATGTATTGTTAGATACTATCAATAATGCTATTTAATGTAGCTGATGGTCTCATAGCTTTTTCAGCTAGCTCATCATTTGGATGGAAGTATCCACCAACATTTTGAGGTTTCCCTTCAACTGCTAGTAACTCTTCGATGATTTTTGCTTCATTTTCAGTTAAAGCTTTTGCTACAGGAGCAAATTTAGCAGAAAGTTCTGCATTGTCACTATCAGCTAATGCTTGTGCCCAGTATTGTGCTACATAGAAGTGTGAAGCTTTATTATCTGGCTCTCCACATTTTCTAGATGGTGCTTTATTATTTGAAAGATATCCATCATTTGCAGCATCAAGTGCAGCAGTAACTGCAGCTAATTTATCAGAGTTGTGTTTTTGTGCAATAAATCTTAAAGACTCAGCAAGTGCTAAGAACTCACCTAATGAATCCCATCTTAAGTGACCCTCTTCTAAGAATTGATCAACGTGTTTAGGAGCAGATCCACCCGCACCAGTTTCATATAATCCACCACCAGCGATTAATGGAACAATTGAAAGCATTTTAGCTGATGTTCCAAGCTCTAAGATTGGATACATATCTGTTAAGTGATCTCTTAAAACATTACCAGTTACAGCAATAGTAGTTTCACCTTTTCTAACTCTAGCATTTGTAAATCTCGTAGCATCAGTTACATTCATAAATTGAATATCTAAACCTGATGTATCATGATCAGCTAAATAAGTATTTACTTTTTTGATAAGTTCAGCATCATGAGCTCTATTTTCATCTAGCCAGAATACTGCAGGAACACCCTCAATTCTAGTTCTCTCAACTGTTAATCTTACCCAGTCTCTGATTGGAATATCTTTTGTTCTAGCCATTCTCCAGATATCACCAGCTTCACACTCAAAGCCCATCATCTCACCATCAACTGTACCAGTTACAGTTACAGTACCAGCTTCAGCAAGTTCAAATGTAGTAGGATGTGAACCATACTCTTCAGCTTTTTGAGCCATAAGACCAATATTTTGCATTGTACCCATAGTAGTTACATCATATTGACCATTAGCTTTGATGTCTTCTAACATCTCTTCATGGAACATTGCATAAGTTGAATCAGGAATAACAGCTACCGTTTGATCAGCTGCGTCTGTTCTATCCCATTGTTTACCACCTTCTCTAATAACAACTGGCATAGATGCATCAATAATGATATCATTTGAAGCGTTGAAGTTTGTTTGACCTTTTCTAGAATCAACCATAGCGATTCTTGGAGCATCAGCTTCAACTACAGCTTGGAATGCAGCTTTGATTTCAGCTTCTTGTGCGTGACCTGCAATTTTCTTTTCAAGATCACTCATACCAAGGTTTGGATTTACACCAACTTCTTTAAATACATCTGCATATTTAGCAAATACATCTTCAAAAAAGATTTCAAAACCATGACCAAACATAATTGGATCAGAGATTTTCATCATTGTTGCTTTTAAGTGTAAAGACCAAATAAGACCTTTCGCTTTTGCATCTTCAATTGTTTGTTTGTAGAATGCTCTTAAAGCAGATACTGACATAAATGTACCATCAAGTACTTCACCAGCAAGTGCATCGATTGAAGTTAACTCTTTACCATTTAATGCGATAGTAACTTTTTGATCCGCTGTTGAAGTTACAGATTTTTCATTTGCATAGAAGTCACCTTTTCCACCCATGTGTGCTACATATGCTTGACAGTTGTCATCAACTGGCTTTAATCTATGAGGGTTGTTTTGAGCAAATTTTTTAACTGCTTTTGCTGCACGTCTGTCTGAGTTTCCTTCTCTAAGTACTGGGTTAACCGCAGATCCTAAACATGCACCATATTTAGTTTGAATAGCTTTTTCTTCATCATTTGCTGGATTTTCTGGGTAGTTAGGGATATCATACCCTTGCCCTTGAAGTTCAGCGATACAGTCTTTTAATTGACCAACTGAAGCAGAGATATTTGGAAGTTTAATAATATTTCCATCTTCTTGTAATACCACTTCACCTAACTTTGATAGATTATCTTCTGCTAGACCCATAGCCGCTAAAACTCTACCTGCTAAAGAGATATCAGAAGTTACCACTTCTACACCTGCTTCTTTTGTAAAAGCATTTACGATTGGTAATAAAGAGTATGTTGCTAAAGCCGGAGCTTCGTCAATTTTTGACCAAATGATTTTTGCCATAATTTATCCTTGTGTATTTTTGAATTAATTTGTAAAATAGATTGTAGCAAGAGATTGTTGTATTCAAAATAATTTTGGGTAAAAATAGTTTATGAATTGTTCTGTTGTTACTATAATACACATTGTGTAATTATAGTGATACTTTTAGTAACGTTTTAATCCCACAGTTTTCGAAGTTTATCACTTCTTGTGATGGTTTTTTGAACCTTTTTAGGAGGAGTTGGCTTTTTTGCTACAGTTTTTGGCTTTGGAGCTGATATAACTTTTTTAGTGGTTTTTGTTTTTTCTTTTACTTGTATCTTTTTTATCTTTGCCTTTGCAATTCTTTCTTTTCTTTGTTGCCTTTGTAATGCTCTTATATTTTTAATATGCTCTTTATAAGACTTACTAAATTGATGCCCATCCCCTGTTGTATTTTTTACAAAATAGATATAATCAGTTTGTGCTGGAAAGAGGGCAGCTTTAATGGCATCAAATTCTATGGCACATACTGGATCATCTGGAATTCCTTTGTATTTATAGGTATTATAAGAGCTTTCATCTGTTTTGATCATCTCTGGAGTCACTTTTGTATGGGAAAACTTTCCATAATTGAGTGAGCCATCCATTTGTAGATTCATCCCTTTTTTCAATCTATTGTAAATAACACTAGCTACTAGTGGCATCTCATCAATATTGGCTGATTCCTTTTGGATAATGGATGCTATGGTTACATATTTATACCAGTTCTTTTTATTGTATTCTCCAAATATCTTATTGCTAAGACGTTCATATTTTTTTTCAGTAATAGAAAATAGGTGCTGAATCAGTTCCTTTTCATCCATTCCTATTGGAAGATGATAAGTATCAGCAATAATATTTCCATCTTTTTTAGAAGCTTCTTGAATATATGCATCAAAAAGTTTATCTTGAGAAATTTGAAGTATATTTGCTACATCTTGTAAAAAAAAGTAGTAAGTTTCTCCTGGAGTTAAAGTAAGCTTTTTTAAAGCAGCTTTAGAGGTAGTAACCTTATAGAGAAAATCTAGTTTTGTCATATGAGTAGCTTTTAGATCTATCCATCCACTCTGAGGGTAACCTAAAATTTTAAGAGTAAGGGAGTCAATTAGGTTTAAGTCAAAATTATTTTTATCTAAATATGATACAATGTAACTAGTACTTCCCTTTGGTATAAAAATAACTCTTTTGGTTTGTACTTCAAACGTGAAATAGTATCCAACTATTATTGCAAGGATTAGGAACAACTCTACAATGGTAAAAAATATATTTATAGCTTTTGGTATTTTAGTGTCAATTAGTTTAATGTTTTTTATCTCTTTATCAAACGGAATTCGTCTTGGTGATTTCTCTTATGAAAATGTTTCTGTTGAGGGATTATATCTAAAATACGATGAAAAAATTATAATCGATACACAAAATGTAATCATATACAACTCAAATAAAACAAAATCTACACAGTTTAAGATCAAATTTTCAGTTGAAAACTTTTTTGAGCAGTATTTTATCCATGTGGAAAACTTCTTTTTAAGGGATCCTTTTTTAAAAGTCTCAGGATATATTGTCTTAGATCCAAGGACAATTGATCTAGAGACTATTTCAGAGCTTTATTTTAATCAATTCTCAATCCAGTTTAGCCGAAATCTAAAAGCTGTAACTGCTGAGAAGTGTTTTGTACAATATGAAGATAATAATTTTCATTTTTCATTTTTAAATCCTATATATGGTTCTGTAGCTTTAGATGAAAGTAAAGTCTCTATTAATGATTTTGATCATGTGATGCTAAACCTTCAATCAAAAGAGAAACTCAATAATGATATTTTAGAGCTTTTAAGTAACTATAAGGTGAATGTACCTGTAAAACAGGTAGAGGGAACCAATGAGATAAAAGTGAATGTCAAAATACCATTTGATATCAAAAAAGATGTGGATGTACATTCAAATATTGATCTAAAACATGGAAAGATACTTTTATATGACATCCCTTTATATGTAGATAGTTTAAAGATACAACTTGATAATAGTAGATTAAAAGGCTCAGGAAAGCTTTTAAAAACAACCGCTGGTGAGGAACAGCTCCTTTATGATATAACTAATAAATTTGAGATAGATTTTAAAAAAGATCTTGTAACAGGTGATTTTACGGTACATGAGGGATCTTATGAAAGTATGTTTACTACAGATACAAAAGGAACTTTCTCTTTAGACTTTGATAAGGAGTTTCTAGCAGATATTTATCTATCTCCTAACTCTTTTTTAATGATCAAAGATGAACTGTTTAGTTTAAAGGAGTTCTCTACTCATTATAAAAATAGTACAAAAAGTTTTATGAGCCATATTAAAGTAAACCATTTAAACCATGATCTTTATATTGAGCTAAATGATAGTTTTTCTTTAGAAACTCTAAACTCTTCAGGTGAGTTTGATCTTAATTTTCAAGATAAAGAAACAGGAGCTTCTTTAGAAATAAAAGAGGCACAATATAAGAGCTTTTTAAAAGATAAGTTTTATCTTACTTTGCATGGTAAACAAATGGATTTAAAAAATGAAGATACTATTATTGAATCACAAGGTTTTCAAGGAAGTTTTTTTGAAGATAAACTTCATGGAACACTTTATAAAAGTGATATTGA
>CBETOJ010000048.1:0-8762 GCA_965537725.1 uncultured Campylobacterales bacterium
ATACCTATTATATCATCTCTAAACTCAATTAATGTTACAAAAGTAAACACATAAATCTTTTTAATTCTTCCAATGTGTTACTTTTTGCAAACTTTTACCCTTTCCTTATTAAAATTATAAAATAAAATTCTAACAAGGGGAAAGTATGGCACAAAAAGCAATACGAGAATATGATGGAAAAGCATTGTTTTCTAAACAATGGGAAAACTATTTTAGTGGATTTCATTATGGATTTAAGTCTGTACTTGTAACAAGTGGTAGCGAGCTATTAGACTTAGCAAAACAACATGGTTTTGAGTGGTTAAAGCAAGAGCCTTTAGTAGCAAAACCAGATATGTTATTTGGAAAAAGAGGGAAAAATGATCTTGTACTTTTTAAAGATCAAAAGCCAGGAGATGTATCTTTAGAATTAGCAGCAAAGTGGATTGATGAGAAGATGTCTCACGATGTGACGCTTCTTTCAGGACAACACGGAAGATTGACTCACTTTGTAGTTGAGCCGTTTACTCCACATACACAAGACCAAGAGTATTACATCTCTGCAACTACTGTTGGTGAAGCTGATGTTCTTTATATGTCAGCTGAAGGTGGTATGGAAGTTGAAGAGGGATGGGATGATAAAGTAGTTGAAGTTCATGTTCCTATTACTATGAGTGATGCAGATATGGAACATGCAGTTCATTCAAATATCCCAAAAGATATCCCAGCAAATAATAAAGAAGCATTTGCATCTTTTGCTATTGCATTCTTTAAATTCTACAGAGATATGAACTTTGCATATTTAGAGATTAACCCAATCGTTATGTTACCAAACAACGATATGGCGATCCTAGACTTAGTTGCAAGACTTGATGACACAGCTGGATTTATGATGGCTGAAACATGGGGAGAGATTGAGTACCCAACAGCATTTGGTATGGAAGATCAATCACCAGAAGAGAAAGCTATCGCAATTGCAGATAGTAAATCTGGAGCTTCATTAAAACTTACTATTCTTAATCCTATGGGAAGAGTTTGGACAATGGTTGCAGGTGGTGGAGCATCAGTTGTATACGCTGATACTATTGCAGACTTTGCTGAAGCAAATGGTGGTTCTGTATCAGATCTTGCAAACTACGGAGAGTATTCTGGTGGACCAACTACAGGTGAGACAAAATTTTATGCTGAAACTATCTTTGATCTTATGACAAGACATAAAGATGCTAAAGGAAGAGATAAGATCTTAATTATTGGTGGAGCAATTGCAAACTTTACAGATGTTGCAAAAACATTTACAGGGATCATTCAAGCATTTGAGATTTACGCTGAAAAATTAAAAGCTCACAATACAAAGATCTATGTAAGAAGAGGTGGACCAAACTATGAAAAAGGTCTAAAAGATATTAAAGAAGCTGCTGATAGACTAGGTCTTTCTATTGAAGTTTACGGACCTGAGACGCATGTTACTGATATTGTTAGAATGGCATTAGAGAAGTAAGGAGAGAAGATGGCACAATTATATACTAAAGACACACAAGCAATTTTTTGGAATAACAATAAATCTGCAATCCAAAGAATGCTAGATTATGATTATACAATTAAAAGAAAAACTCCTTCTGTTGCAGCTATCATAGCACCAACAAGTTCTGGAAAGTTTGAGAAATTTTTCTGGGGTGGTGATGAGATCATGATCCCTACGTTTAAAAATACAGCAGATGCAAAAGAAGCACAACCTCAAGCAGATGTACTTTTAAACTTTGCTTCTTTTAGAACAGCGTATGATGTAACTATGGAAGCTCTTGAAATGGGTGGATTTAACTCTATTATGGTTACAGCTGAGGGTATCCCTGAGAGACTTGCTAGAAAAATGAATCAAGCAGCAAGAGATAAAAATGTGATTGTGATTGGACCAGCTACTGTTGGTGGAATCAGCCCAGGTGCATTTAAAATTGCAAATGTTGGTGGAACAATTGAGAATATCGTAAACTCTAAATTACATAGATGTGGTTCGTGTGGACTTGTAACAAGATCAGGTGGATTATTTAACGAGCTTTCAAATATCATCTCAATCAATGCTGATGGTATCGCTGAGGGTGTTGCGATTGGTGGAGATAGATTCGTAGGATCTGTATTTATTGATAATATGCTCAGAATGGAAAGCAACCCAGATGTTAAATATATGGTATTGCTTGGTGAAGTTGGTGGTACAGAAGAGTATAAGATCATTGAAGCAGTTAAATCTGGTCAAATCACTAAACCAGTAATTGCATGGTGTATTGGAACTATTGCAAAACATTTCTCAACTGGTGTTCAGTTTGGTCACGCAGGAGCAAGTGCAAATGCAGATGCTGAAACAGCTGCAGCAAAAAATAAAGCGATGGCTGAAGCGGGTATCTATGTACCAGCATCATTTAATGATCTTCCAAACAAGATTGCTGAGGTATATAATGATCTTAAAGCAAAAGGAGCTATTGGTGAGATTGAAGAGCCAGAATTAAATATTTGTCCAAAAGTAAGAAAACCAAAACAATTTATCTGTACTATTTCAGATGATAGAGGTGAAGAAGCTACATACTGTGGATTACCAATCTCTAGTGTGGCAACACCAGATACAGGATACACTATCGGTGATGTTATGTCTATTCTTTGGTTTAAAAAGAGATATCCAAGATGGGCAGTTGATTTCTTAGAAACAGTATTAAAAACTGTTGCAGATCACGGTCCTGCAGTAAGTGGAGCTCATAATGCTAAAGTAACTGCACGTGCTGGTAAAGATGTTATCTCTTCACTTATTGCAGGTCTTTTAACGATTGGACCAAGATTTGGTGGAGCAATTGACGGTGCTGCGAAGTACTTTAAATATGCAAATGACAATGAGATGAGTCCAGCAGAGTTCCTTGGATATATGAAAAAACAAGGTATTGCGATCCCAGGTATTGGACATAGAATTAAATCATTGAAAAACCCAGATAAAAGGGTAGATGGTCTTAAAGATTTTGCAAAAGCAAACTTTCCATCAACGCCTTTACTTGATTATGCATTAACTGTTGAGCAATTAACGACATCTAAGAAAGAGAACTTAATTCTTAATGTTGATGGTACAATTGGTATTTTAATGGTTGATATGTGGAGAGCTTTAGGATACGATGATGATGAGATCGAAGTATTCATTGAAGCGGGAGCTTTAAATGCATTCTTTATCCTTGGAAGATCTATTGGATTTATTGGTCATATCTTAGATGAAAAACGATTAGCTATGCCAATGTATAGACATCCATGGGATGATATCCTTTATGATGTAACACAAGCAGAAGAGATCTAATCCTCTTAAGAAAGAAAAACTACCTTTTATGGTAGTTTTTCAATATGATAAAACAAAAAAATACTAAAAAACTTTTTTCCTCTTTTTCCATATTTGAGTTAATTCTAGTAATTGCTCTTATCTCTTTAATTCTTGTATTCACAATTCCTAAACAACAAACTTCAAAATTAGATATTGTAACTGATCGTATAGTAATGTATCTTAATTATGCAAGATATACAGCATTTACAGATAATAAGTTCCATATTGATGATACTGAATGGGAGAAGAAAAGGTGGAGTCTAAAGTTTCAACGTTGTAGTAAAAGTGAAGATGGTTTGTATTTTGTAGTTTTTAGTGATGAAAGTGGTGGAACAGGAGCTTTTAAAAAATCTGAAACACTAAAAGATCCTCTTAATAATAAATATCTCTATAGTGGATATGATTGTGAACCAAGTTATAATGAGTCTAAAAATATTCTTTTAACAAAAGAGTATGGAATACTCAGTGTTGATATTAGCTGTAATACAACTTCAACTATTGGACAATTGAGCTTTGGGTATGATGGTAAGATATATTCTCAATTAGGTACAAATATAAAAGAGATTACAAACTCTTGCTTGATCACTTTAAAAGATAAATTAGGTGAGAGCAGTGAAATAGAACTAATCCCAAGGACAGGATTTATCCATAAGCTTTAGTTTGTTATAATCTCTTTAAAAACCTAAGGGTAAGACTACATGAAATTTGAACCATATCCGTTTGAAAAGCTAAATAATCTTTTAGTTGGGATACCAGAAAATATCCATTATCCAATCACTACTTTGACTATTGGTGAACCTCAATTCCCCACACCAAAGTTTATTCAAGAAGAGTTTGTACATAGTGCAGAGCTTTTAAATAAATACCCTGCAACAGCAGGGCAAGAGTATTTAAAAAATGCCATGATCGAGTTTTTACAAAAAAGATTTGGAGTAAGCGTGCTACCAGCTCAACTTATTCCTACTTTTGGTACACGAGAAGTATTATTTAATTTCCCTCAATTTTTACTTCATGATATCGAAGAGCCAGTTATGGCATTTACTAATCCCTTCTATCAAATATATGAGGGTGCTGCCATTGCTAGTAAAGCAAAAGTTATCCATCTAAACCTAACAAAAGAGAATAACTTTTCACCTAGTATGGATGATGACGTTCTTAAAGAATGCGATCTTGTAATATTAAATTTTCCAAATAATCCAACAGGTGCAACAATGTTGATGAGTGAACTGGTATCTTGGGTTCAAAAATCTAGAGAGCACGGATTTGTTTTGATGAATGATGAATGTTATAGTGAGATATATTTTGATGAAAAAAATAAACCAGTATCACTTTTAGAAGCTTGTGTAAAAGCTGGAAATTTAGCATATAAAAACTGTTTAGTAGTAAATTCAATTTCAAAAAGAAGTAGTGCTCCAGGGCTTAGAAGTGGGTTTATAGCTGGAGATAGAGAGATCATAAAAAAATATATGCAGTATCGAACTTACACTGGATGTGCAATACCTTTACCACTACAAACTGCAGCAGCAACTGCTTGGGGAGCTGAAAAACATGTGGAGAACTTTAGAAAGCTGTATGCTGAAAATATGAAATTAGCTCAAGAGATATTAAGAGTAAGAGCTCCTAAAGCAACTTTTTATATCTGGTTAAAAGTTGATAATGATCTAAAATTCACAAAAGAGCTTTATAGAGAAAAATCTATTAAAGTACTTCCAGGAAGATATCTTGGACGTGAGGGTATGGGTGAAAATTATGTTCGTATAGCATTAGTGGAAGCTCCTGATAAAACAAAAGAGGTTTTACATAGATTAAAAGACTTTATGTCTACATATAAAGGTGATGATAAAGGAGAAGATTATCTTGACTGAAAATGATATGAATGAAGCTAGGACAAATCCTGAGTTTTTAAAGTTTTTAAGTGAACAAGAGGAAAAAGCAAGAGCTGAAGAGAATATAGCAGAACTTTATCAAGTACTTGATACTCTACTTGTTTTAAATCTTGATGAGAATAGAATCCACAGCGTTTATCAAGAGATATTAAAAATCGCATTTGATAAGATAGAAACTAGGTTAGCCAATGGAGCAAAACTAGGACTTGATGGGGAAGATATCTTTTTTATTCGAAGCTTTTATGAACATGCTATTGAAAAGTGGAGTGTTGAAAATTTTGATGGTGCAAAAGAGTTATTTTTTATATTGACTCAGATCATTGAAGATAAAAAACTTCAAGAGGCAATTACAATACATATGATCGCTACATCAAAACAAAATGATATCGATACATTTTATAACGATGCAATTATTGATGAAAACCAACTAGATGATGAAAAATATGGATATTTTATTACAAACTTCTCATATGATAAAGAGGAGTATCTCAATAAACATAGTGAGACTATAAAAGAAGAATACCAAAAAATGAAGCATTTAATAGACGGATGAGAGTACATTTTATAGGAATTGGAGGGATAGGTCTTTCTGCATTAGCAAGATTTTTGCAATATAGAGGCTATAAAGTAAGTGGCTCAGATATAAAAGCTACACCAATTACAGAGGAACTTATCAAAGAGGGAATTACAGTAAATATTCCTCAAGATGCAAGTGCTATTGATGGACAAGACTTAGTGATCTATAGTGCTGCTGTTCAAAACCATAATGTAGAAGTGATTGAAGCAAAAAAACAAGAGCTTTTACTTCTTCCAAGAAAAGAAGCTTTAAGTATTATTATGCAAAAGACCACAAACTATTGTGTCTGTGCTGCCCATGGAAAAAGTACCACTACAGCAATTTTAAGTTCAATCCTACAAAGCTCAGCGATTATAGGAGCAATAAGTAAAGAGTTTGATTCAAATTTTAGATATATTGATGAGGTATTGACTTTTGAAGCAGATGAGAGTGATGAAAGTTTTATTCTCTCACATCCATATTGCTCAATTGTTCTTAATTGTGAACCAGAACATATGGAATACTATAATTACGATGAAAAAAGATTTTATGATGCGTATACAAAGTTTTTGGATATTGCAAAGCTCCGTATCATCAATGCAGAAGATCCTTTCTTATCAAACTATAAAGGGTATGCCATCAAGCTATTTCCATCAAAAGATATTAAACATGTAGAGTTTATTTTAAAAGATGGAGAGCCTTACACAAAGTTTTCTTTAAAAGATTATGGAGAGTTTGAAGTATGGGGCTTTGGAATTCATATTGCGATTGATGCTTCATGTGCGATCTTAGCCGCTTCACTTTCTATGGAGTTTAATGAAATTCGAGAAAATCTTAAAAACTATAAAGGGATCAAAAAACGTTTTGATATCGTGCAAAAACATTCAGAGTTTGTATTGATAGATGATTATGCTCATCACCCTACAGAGATCATTGCTACACTAAAATCAGTTCAAGTATATAAAAAACAAATAGGAATTGATAAAGTAATTGTCGTTTGGCAACCTCATAAATTTAGTAGAACGCTTGATAATATGGAATATTTTAAAAGATGTTTTGAAGGGTGTGATGAGCTTATTATTCTTCCTGTTTGGTCGGTAAATGAAGAGTTTAAGCATATAGACTTTACAAAAGAGTTTGCAAACTACAATACAACTTTAGCTGATAAAATAAAAGCACATAATGGTATGATAGAGCTTATAAATAATGATCAAGTATCTAGAACTATAAATAGTGGAATTATCTTAGGTGTTGGAGCAGGAGATATCACTTATCAATTAAGAGGAAGTAAATAATGGATTACCACAATTGCTATGTCATAGATACTAATATCATTCTTCAAGATGCAACAAACCTTTTTAAACTCTCAGACAACTCAACCAATATTATAGTGATCCCCGAGACTGTTTTAGATGAAATAGATAGCAAAAAAAGTGGTTTTGATGAGATAAACTTCCAGGCAAGAGAGTTTGCAAGGGTTTTAGAAACTGCTGTTATAAAACAAAAAGAGCAAATTGATCTTTATACTATTATTACGACCCATATTGAGGGTGTACAAAATGCTGTTATTAAGATCATCACAAAAGAGGAATATGAAGTATCAAGTAAGAATGTTCCTCTTAATATTTTCAATGATAGAAAGATCCTAGAGATCGCAAAATTTGCTAAAGGGCATTATGATAATGTAAAGTTTCTCTCTTTAGATATTATGGCACGAACACGATCGATCTCTCTTGATATAGATGTGGATTCATTAAAAGGTGATAAAGAGGAGCTTTCTTATGAGTTTATCAAAGATATAGAGATCCCTTTTGAAGCTTTAGAGAATTTAAATGGGAAAAGTATTACAACTTTTGATACAAACTACAATACAAATAACTATTCATATTGTATGCAAGTAATAGACTCAGATCAAGTGATACTTGCAAATATAATGAGTGGAAAAATAGAGCCGATCAATGAATCTGAGATAAGAGATCAGATCATTACTCCTCTTAATAAAGAGCAACTCTTTTTTTCAAATGCGATTAATAGTGCGTATTATAATGTGATTGTAGTAGATGCAAAAGCAGGGAGTGGAAAGACACTTTTAGCTCTTAGTGGAGCTATTAAAAGAGTGCGAAAAAAAGAGTATCAAAAGATCATCTATATACGAAACTCAATTGAGTCATTGGACAAAGGTGAAGACGTAGGATATCTTCCTGGATATGAAGAGAAGTTTGCAATCTATAATCACCCATTAAATGATAGTTTGAATTATATGGTTCGGAGTGAACATAAGAAAAAATCATCTGCTAAAGGAAGAGACTTTGAAGAACTTGATGAGCAAGAGGTTTTAACTAGAGTTCAAAATATGATGGATAATTATTCTATTCAGACAATGTGGGTTGGAGAGATGAGAGGACGAACTTTATCAAATGCTTTTATTATAATTGATGAAGCTCAAAATATGTCAAATAAAACGATGCAAATGGTTCTAAGTAGAATTGATAGTTCTTGTAAAGTGGTGATCTTAGGAAGTAACAATCAAATTGATAACTTCTATGTAAATAAACATACCAATGCTCTTACAACACTTTTAAAGTCCACAAAAAAACAAACAGATGCAGTTAATCTATTTGCTATTAATTTAGAAAAAGTACTTCGAGGACCTATTACTCAATGGGCAGAGGATATCTTCAGCAAAAGATAGCCCTACTCACTTTTTTTAGTTAAATAGATAAAGACACTAAGCATTGCAATTAAAAAACCGACACCAAGTATCAAATACACTGCATTAAGCATTTGTGAATAATCTTCTAAAGCTATTTTAAATACTACCATTAATGCTTCAACCTACATTCCCGACAACTCATAACGAGACAGGTATTTCAACACCCATTTTAGTATAAATATCTTTTTGTTTTTGGAGGATTTCACCCACTTGTAATTTATTGTTTTTATATGGGAGCGTAAAAAATTCTGTGTCAGTCACCATTTGTAACACTTAATTACAACT
>CBETOJ010000049.1:0-8678 GCA_965537725.1 uncultured Campylobacterales bacterium
CTCAATTGGGCTTATCTTTTTATATCTCTTATTAATACTGCATCTACTTTTACTCTATCACCATTTTAAGACCGATTATCTTATTAGTGTCTTTGCCAGTGGCTTGGGACTATTGATATTTTTAAATATGAGTGTGAATATTTTGATGGTAATAGGGTTTGCCCCCGTTGTTGGACTTCCTTTGCCTCTTTTTAGTTATGGGGGGAGTTCTTTTATCAATTTTGTTGTTTTATTTGCTATTTTAGAAAACCTGATCGCCTTTCGCTTTATGGATAGTTATGATTTCAATAGGAAATTATAACTTTATTTTTGGTAAAATGGATCTTATGAATATGATAGATACGCTCAAAACAAAGCTTGAACAAACTACAAAAGACTTTTATACTCTCTATGATGAGAATAAACAGTTAAAACAAAGAGTAGCTCAATTAGAAGAAAAAAACAGTATCTTAACTAGAAAAACTCAAGATCTAGTCTTGACAATTAATAGTCGTTTGAAAAAAGGAAATACACATTGAGCAAAGATGTTACCTTTCATATAAATAATGAAGCTTACACTATTAATATTGGTGAAGATGAAGATGATATGTTAGAAAACAGCATCAAAAAATTCCTCTCTACTGATGATCCACTTACCACAAAAGAAGTACTGTTAGCATATCTAAGACGTACTCAGGAGTTTGTAAACTTCCAAAAAGAGATCGAAGAGCAGATAGATGTACTCCCTACAATTGAAAAACTTAAACCAAACCTAGCAAAACTTCAACCAAATCTAGAGAAGCTTAAACCGCAGTAGTTTTTCTTGAGCCTTATAATCTGGCATAAAACTACTTACTAGATCCCAAAATCTACTTGTATGGTTTTTTTCTTTTATATGACATAGCTCATGTAATACTACATACTCTATAGCACTTTTTTCAAACTGTAAAAGTCTATAATTGATACTAATATTATTAATAGAGTTACAGCTTCCCCATCGTGTTTTATTATATCGATAAGAGATTTTTGCAGGATAGAGGTTTGTTTTTTCACTCCATTTTTCAAAAAGTGGATCGATAAGCTTTTTTGCATTATATTTATAAAAGGTTTTTAAGCCATCCATAAAATCTTCATATGATTTTTTCTCTTGTGAGTATCGTATCTCAAAATGATCCTCTTTAAAAATAAAGTAAGGATTTTTTACACTCATATCTTCTATAAATACCACAGGAAACTTTTCCCCTAAATATGGGATCAAAGTATTTGAATCAAAATCTACTGCCTCTTTTTTAGGAACTTTTTGGATTGATTTTAGTATCCACTCCTTGTATCCATATATAATCTCTTTTATCAAGTGAGATTTAAATTTTAATGGAGTTTTGATGATAATCTCATCTTTATTTTCTATTACTACACTTACTCTTTTAATCTTTTTATTGGTTCTATGGATCAGAGTAAAGGTATGATCATCTAAAGTAATTTTCACTGTGCTCTTTTAACTTATTATATATTTTATCAAAATCACTACTAAATACTCTAGTCTCTCCAACCGTAGTGATAAAGTTTGTATCCCCTAGCCATCTTGGAACCAAATGCATATGGATATGATCGCTTATCCCAGCACCTGCTGCACTTCCTAGGTTCATCCCGATATTAACTCCGCTAGCATTTAAAACCTCTTTGAGCATCTTTACTCCCTTTTGAGCAAACTGTGACATCTTTGCATATACTTTCCCATCAAGATCTTCAAGGTTTGCAGTATGAAGGTTTGGGATGATCATAAAATGTCCAGGTGAGTATGGATATCGATTCATCACTATAAAAAACTCTTTATCCCTATAAAGTACCCCTAAGGCTTCATCATCTTGCTCATTCTCTACCACATGACAAAAAACACACCCTTGTATCTTTTTATCATTAGTTACATATTCACTACGCCAAGGCGCATATAATCGATCCATCTCTTCCCTTTTTACTTTTAAAAAATTATTTTATTATTTTCTCACTTAATCTTATAGGAGTTTCATCCACTGTTTCTATCATCACATAATATACCTCTACTCCACTCTCATCTTTTTGGAGTATTTCAAGCTCAAATCTTGGATCACCTAAACTATATGATAAGATTTGAGTCGCACTATTAGTATGAATGAAATTTATCACTTTATCCATAAAAATAGTTGCTTGTAAGTGGAGATATTTTTGTTTATTTAGCGTTGAGAAAAAGATATTATTTTCTACAATTCTATAACTTAATAATGATACAAGTACCACTAAAAAGATGCTCAATAATAATGCAAATCCTTTTTTCATCACTAAAGTCTAATCTTCCATGTTTGGCAAATAGTATCACCTTCAATACAAATCTCTATTGTTGCAATATTCCCTGCTATCTGAATATCATAATTTGAAACATCACTTAATAAAAGATCTCCATTAAAATATAAAGAGTTATCACTAAAACTTAATAATGAGAGCTGTTTTTGATGGATGAGAAATAATCTTGTGGATTCAAGTTTAAGAGTTTGAACAATCATATCAGTGGTTTGGATATTTTTTTGACGCATAGAAAAAATAAACTCAACTGTTCCTAAAGCTAAAATAGAAAAAAGCACAATACTTGCAATCACTTCTAAAAGAACGAAGGCTTTGCTTTTTCTAACCCCTATCATCTACAAGATATCGTGAAGGGTATTTGCTTTTTCCATCCATTTATGAATACTCTCATAGTCTTCATCTTCTAACATATTTTTCATATTTTTCATATTAGTTTCATAAACTGCAAGAGAGTCTAAAATATTTTCTCTGTTTTGTCTAAAAATATCAGTCCACATATTTGGGCTAGATTTTGCGATTCTACTCATATCCTTAAATCCCCCAGCTGCAAGGGAGATAATATTGTTTGGATCCTCATGAGACATTACAGTATTCGCAAGGGTAAAAGAGATCGCATGGGGAAGATGTGACATATAACAAGCATGTATATCATGGGTATTTGAATCCATAAAAACGATTCTCATAGCTATGGCATTAAAAATATCAATTGCTCTATTTTTATGAAGTTCTGAGCAAATATCAATATCGCATAAAACAATTGTTTTCCCCTCATATAATCCATTTACAGCCGCTTTTGGTCCAAACTTTTCAGTACCCGTCATAGGATGAGCTGGAATATAATTATCTCGTATACTTGTAGGGATATTATCTACAATCAGCTTTTTTGTACTTCCAAAATCAATAATAGTTGTATTTTTATCTATCCCCTCTAACGTCGGCATAAAAGCGATAATTGCATCTACTGGGATACAAAGAATAATCATATCACATGCTAACAACTCTTTAGTATCTACTATCTTCTCTACTAATCCAAGCTCCAAAGCTTCTTTTTGATGTGTTGTATTATGATCATACCCCACTACACTATTTGAAAGATCATATTTTTTTAAGGCTTTGGCAAATGATCCTCCCATAAGACCTAAACCTACGATTCCAAATTTTAATTTTTCCATTCTTACCTATTCCAAGCTTTTAATATTCGATCTGTTTGTCTTTTCATATCTTTCTCTTTTAAAGCTTCCCTTTTATCATGAAGCTTTTTCCCCTGAGCTGCTGAGATATTCAATTTGACCATGTTTTTATCATTAAAATAGAGTTTTGTAGCAACAATCGTATATCCATCTTTTGTCACTTTCTCATAAAGTTTTGCTATCTGTTTTTTATGTAAAAGTAGTTTTCTCTCTCTTGTTTCACTTTGTCTATAGGTTACGTGAGTTGTTTCAAGATAAGAAATATGCATATTAAAAATAAACACTTCCCCTTTTATGATTCGTATAAAACTATCTTTGAGATTCAATCTTCCTGCTCGTATCGCTTTTACTTCACTTCCACTTAAGACTATCCCCACTTCAAATGGATCTTCTATAATATAATCATGAAATGCTTTTTTATTTACAAATTGTCTTACTTTATTCTCTTTGCTTTTTGCCAACTATGTTTTCCTCTTATCTTATTTAAATAGGTTATTTAAAATCCCTTTTACATTTTCATCCATTTTATCACCAAGCTTTTTCTCTATCAATTTCGAAGCTCTCTCTTTTGCTTTTTGTTGTACTGCTTTATTAAAATTGACCTTCATCTTAGGATCACTTAAACTTCCACTTGCATCAACTCCTATAGTTAACTTTTGATACGCAAGATCAAAAGATGAATCAAGGGTTTGTTTCTCAGTATCTACGAAAAACTTCTTAGAAGTTAACGATACATTATCACTTTGGAAATAAAGCTCATTATCTAGTTTTGTATCATCTATCTTTGATTTAATAGTTGCGATCTTATAGATCTCTAAAGAGATATCCTTATTTAAGATCTTTGAGATCATTTGTAAAGTCTCAGTATTTTCAAACTTTCCATTTCCCATATCAAAATTAGCTAGCCCTTGTTTTGTCTTGGTATCATAATCAAGATCAAGCTGTAGTTTTGAAGTAAAGATTTCAGGATAGTACATCATATGAAGAAGCTTTAATGTTGCTATATCTTTTGCTTTTACACTTAACTTAGTATCATCAAGCTTTCCATCAATAGACCCACCAAATTTTTTACTTGCAAATGTTACTAAAAAAGTCTTATCAAAAGTCACATCACCAGTTACTGTAATATCCCCTTGCATCTTTTGTTTTGTGATAAAATAAAGATCTCCTAAAGATGGAACCATTAAAGTATAGTCTGTTTGAAGTTTTGCTTTTTCTAAATCATAATGGGTTTTTACTGTTGTTAATTTTGCAGCAAAAGAATTAAAGAGCACATCTGAGATAATATCATTTTTTTCAAGATTTGTATTTACTTTGAGATCAAAATCTGCCTTATTAGGAAGATCCATATCAAACTCTTTTTTGACCACTTTTGGATCTAAAAGTCCATTTTCAATTGTTGTAGTAATCTTCCCTTTTAATGGCTGGATAGAATCAAGTTTTACAATTGATGTAAGATCTCCACCTTTTGTATAGATTGGTTGATTTGCAGTATATAAAAGCTCTGCTAATTTTGCTTTTACGAGATCTACTTGAATATTTGCAGGCTGAAACTCTTTGAGTTCCACATGATACTTTGTATCACTTTTTGCAATATCTGTAAATCCATCTATGATCATCAGTTTTTTATCACCCTTAACGGTTCCATTGGTATTAAATGATCCATTAAGCTTTACACCATTGATCTGTTCAAGTAGTGCTAAAGTTTTTATTTTTACATCATACTTAGAATCAAGATTTAAAGTTTTTGTATCGATTTTTCCTTTTGTCATTAAAGAGATCAATGAAGAGTTCATATCCACATCAAAATCCCCAAGACCATTATTAATTGAAGCTTTTGTATTTAAAGTAAAGTCACTATTTGGCAATGTTATTTTAAATAACTCTTTTACCAAAGTATCATTCACAGATCCACCAACCACTTTCGCATCTACTATTACTTTTTCTAACTCTTTAGAAGAGATATCACTTGAAGAGTTAAATGATCCTAGAAGATACTCTGGCTGATGCACCATATATAAAAGTTTGTCGATCTTTACACCATTAGTTTCAAAGTGAATATCTTTTGGATTATACTCTACAAGTGAAAGGTCGTATTTTAAAGCTCCATTAGCTACTTCTCCATCTCCATCAATTTTTAAGTTTTCAAATTTTCCTTTCACAGTCCCTTTTGTAAAAAAAGTCCCTCGTACTTTTTGAGTACTAAGATAATTAAACTTTGAAAGATCTTTGATATCTACACTATATGAAAGATCAAGATAGGAAGAAAAAATTGAAAAGTCTGCTACCACTTTAATCTCTTGATCTTCTACTTTTATAGTTGTATCAAGATGACTTGGGCTTAAAGAAAAAGTATCAAAATAAAAGTTTTTTATTCCGCTACTTTGTTTTACTTTTCCCTCAACAATTGGAAGTAAAATACCATGCCCAACTGATGTAAATAATGTTACATATAATAATCCAAAAACAACTACAAACGATGCTAATACTATTTTTAAAACTTTCATCTATTTCCTTTCCTCTTTCTTTAAATAAAAAAAACTACTTCCACTTCCACTAAAAAATGTTTTTTGAGGTAATGAGTAGTTTTTAGGTTCTAACTCTTTATAAATATCTTTTGCCGATGAATAAAGGTCATTGGCACTTTGTATATTATACTCTGCCATTATATCAAAACTTTTCATCTTTAAAAGTTTCTCTTGTTCTTCTTTGTCAATCTCTTGATAAAACTCCTGACGAAACCTTGTAAAGATTTTTCTTGTATCGCACTCTATCTTTGGTGTAAAAGTTTCAATATCAAGAACCTCTTCATCAAACTTCTCAACAACCTCACCGATCCCTGTAACATTTGCACTATCATACTCATAGATAAAAAAAGGAACATCTGCTCCAATTTTTGCTCCAATACTAGCCATTTCATCTTTACTTAAATTTAGTTTTGCAAGGGAATTGAGCATCAAAAGAAACGTAGCAGCATTGCTACTTCCACCACCAAGCCCAGCAAACTCAGGTATATTCTTCTCAACTACTACTTTATAATTCTCGAATAACTCTTGTATATTCTTATATATACTGGAAACTTCCAAATAAATCTTATAAATAGTGTTTTTTTCTAATTCACAACCAAACTCACCCTCTAAAGTAAACTTGTTAAATTTCCCTGGAATAAAAGTAATAGTATCATACAAATTTTTTACTCTCACAAACCGAGAGACTATTTCATGATAGTTTTCTCTTTTCCCAGCAATCTTTAAAAAGATATTTAACTTTGCATAGGATTTTTTAGTTAAACTCTTCACTTAATATAACCTTATTTAAAATATATTTTACTTCCCCATCTTTAATCTCAACTATAGAAAAGAAACTATCCTTATGCTCTTCACTCCCTTTAGGAAATGTAATTAAATACTCTCCATCCTCTTGAATATTAAAATATTTACTATCTAATTTCTTTCCAAGTTCAAACCACTCTTTTGAGCCACTATATTGATTCATTGGTAAATCAATATATTCCAATGGATTAAGTGCTTTTTCATCATCAAAATAAAACTTCCCCTCATGTAACCTTTGAAGATTAGATAGTGTACCAACTCTATCTAATCTTTCAAGTAAGATCTGAGCTATACTTCTTATATAACTCCCCTCACTTACACTTATATCAAAAGTTATAAAAGGATGACAATAGTTTATAAAATCTACTTTATACACCATTGATCGTATCTTTTTCATCTCAAAGTCTACTCCATCCCGAGCGAGATCATAGGCTCTTTGCCCATCAATCTTCTTTGCACTATACTTTGGAGGAAGATACTCTAACTCCCCAACTAATCCATCCAACTCTTGGATTATAGATTTTTTTGATAACAGTTTGGTTTCTTCTACACTGATTACATTTTCAATATCAAGAGAACTACTCTGGGCTCCTAAAAAGATAGTAGTTCGATACGTTTTTGGAGTCTTTTTTAAAAATCGAAAGAGCTTGGAATACTGTCCAAAAGCAACTATTAAACACCCACAAGCAAAAGGATCAAGAGTCCCACTAAAACCTGCTTTTTTAGTTTTATATTTTCGTTTTATTCGTCGTAGATAGAAGTTACTACTTATATTAATTGGTTTATTAACTACAAAAAGTCTGTTCAATCTTTTTTCCCAAATTGCTTTATCAAATTTTCATGTTCTACATCTTCTAAATCACTGTATGGAAGAATATAAGATATTATATTTTCTCTCAATCTTTTTAATTTATCACTATTTAAATTTAATAATTCAATTGTATCTTGTGCATCTTCATTTTTGCCCAATATATATCCCTTTGCTGAAAACTCAAAATACTTAGTAGGCTCATTTAAAACTGGATGAATATATCTATCTTCCCAAACCTTACTATCTTTATACCTATCGCATGAATCTTTACTTTTACAAGAAAGAACTAAATTTGAATATTCACACTCTAATTGATGATCTTTATCTCTTGGAGAGATATGTTCGATTGTTGAATTTTCTAACGTAATCTTTCTTTCACAATATGCACACTGTCCTCTTTGCTTAAAGAAAAGATCTTCTCTAATAACATCTCTTAATTCTTTATTATTACAATCTTCAACATATCTTTTTGCTTGATTTTTCAATTTAAAGACTTCAAAATATTCTAAAGGTGAGTTTTCCACATTTATCATTTTTCTGATAATACCCTTGCTTTTTCAAGTCTTGCTAAAACTAAATCTTTATCATTTATATCAAGTATTTTTTCAAGCTCTTTATAAATGGAATCAAAAAGTTCTAAGTTTTTAGAGTGTATAGCATCCCACATTTTTTGTATCTTTTTAGCAATATCTGGAGTTCTAAGGTATTTTGTTCCCATAATATCTTGCAACACCTCTTCAATCTCAGCCCCATAACTATTCTCATAAATTTTTACTTTGATATCTTTTCCCTCTTTTACTAAAAGTCGTAAAGATTCATTTGGAGTAGATGAGATTATTTGGGGTGAATGGGTAGCTATAATAAGTTGATTATTTCCAGCAGAAGCAATATTTTGATAAATCCTTAAAATATGATTTTGCCAATTTGGGTGTAATGATGTCTCAGGTTCATCAATCAAAATAATACAATCTTGTAATTCCATCATTTTTAATGATAAAGCTCTAATAAAAAGCTGTTGTTCACCAGTTG
>CBETOJ010000050.1:0-8605 GCA_965537725.1 uncultured Campylobacterales bacterium
TAGTTTCAAATGTAAGATATCTTCCTTTTGAGATATTCTTGCCTTTTTGGATCACAAAACAAAAAGTTTTATTGGTAATGGAAGCAGAGCTTTGGTATATGCTTTTTTTAGTTGCTAAAAAAAGAGGGGTAAAAACAGCACTTATCAATGCAAGGATCAATGATAGATCCAATAAAAGCTATCAAAAATTTAGCTTTTTTTATAAACAGATATTTAAACATATAGATAAAGTATTTGCACAAAGTGAGCTTGATAAACAAAGGCTAGAATCACTTGGAGCAAAAGATGTTGAAGTGATAGGAAACCTAAAGCTTGCAAATCTTCCAAAGATCACAAAAGAACTTATCAAGCCTGATGGAGTAATGATAACAGCTGGAAGTACCCATGAATGTGAAGAGGAACTGATCTTAGATGCTTGGGAAAGAAGTATGGGAAAACTCGTAATAGTTCCAAGGCATCCTGAGCGATTTGAAAAAGTATATAATCTGATCAAATCAAAATATGAAAAAAGTGAAATAAGTTTTCATAGATACTCAAAGAAAAAAGATTTTTCAAGTGATGTAATACTTGTGGATGTAATGGGAGAGTTGAATAATATCTATGCCATAAGTGATGTGGTGATATTGGGTGGAGGTTTTATAAAAACAGCTGGTGGACATAATCCAATTGAGCCTGCATTTTTTGGATGTAAGCTGATTAGTGGAAAAACTATCTTTAATCAAAAGTCACTTTTTGAGTGTGTGGAAAATTATAAGTTAGTAGAGAATGAGGAATTAAAAGAAACACTTTTAAACATAGATAGGTTACAATCTTCTCATATAGGGAAGCAAGGTGATATTGAACCAATCATAAATTATATAAAAGATATAAAATAAGAGGATTTTAGTATATGGAAAAAGCATATAAATTATTAGCAGGGCAAGAGGGTATATCAAATGGAAAAGCAAAAGAGTTAATTGATAAAGGAGTAGTATCAGTTAATGGAAAGAAACTCGTTATTGCAAGAGGAATGTTAAGTGAAAGTTCGAAGTTTAAAATAAAAGAGATACAAACTGCGCGAGTGATCTTTGAAGATGATGATATTTTAGTAGTAGATAAACCAGCATTTTTAAATGCTTCTGAGGTAGAGGAGCAATATCCAAGAGCTTTTTTACTCAATCGTCTTGATCGAGAGACTAGTGGTGTGATGCTCTTAGCAAAAAATGAAGAGTTTCAACAGCGAGCTATAAAAGAGTTTAAAAATAACCGTGTGTATAAAGAGTACTCAGCAGTAGTTGAGGGGAAAGTGATAGAGGAGCAAGTGATCGATGTGCCAATCTCAACTATTAAAGGAAAGTCTGCAAAAAGTAGAATAGATATGCTCAATGGAAAGCCAGCTAAAACATATGTATATCCTGATATGGTAGAGGGGCGAAGATCAAAAATAAAACTAGTGATCGAACATGGAAGAACCCATCAAATTAGGGTGCATCTTCAGCATGCTGGACTTCCAATCGTAGGAGATCTTATGTATGGAAAATCTTCAAATCAAGTTCAACGTATGCTTTTACATAGTAAGATCACTCGGATCTTTGATTATGAGTTTGAAGCAAGAGAGCCTAAAGAGTTTGCACACTTTGGATTTTAAGATGGCATTTTGCCATCATTTTTCTTCTCTTTAAAAGAATATGTTACAATCTTTTAAAATCACCAAAGGATCGGCATGGAAATAGCAATAGCTATAAGTGTAACTTTAGCACTTTTAAGTGGATATCTTATCTATAGACAAAGAGTAGCTGTAAAAAAAATAGAAGAGTTTCAAGGGATAATTTCTCTAAAAGAGCAAGAGATAAATGAACTTAAACTACAAAATGTAACTACTCAAACTACTTTAAGTGAGCAAAAAGAGTATTTTAATGAACTAAAAATAACTCAAACACAAAGAGAATTAGAGTATAAAACGCAGATAGAAAAACTTCAAACAACTCTTGCAAATCAAAATGAAACACTTTCCGAATATAAATCTATAAACTCAACCCTTCAAACAAAACTTGATGAGCAAAAAAACAGTTTTGAAGAGAAGATCCAAATCTTGCAAAATAGTGAAGAGAAGCTAAAAGTAGAGTTTGAAAATCTTGCTAATAAGATCTTTAGTGAAAATAGTAAAAAGTTTAGTGAACAAAATAAAGAATCTCTTGGGCTTATCTTAACACCTATGAAAAATCAAATTGGTGAGTTTAAGAAAAAAGTAGAAGATGTATATGAAAAAGAAGCAAAAGAGCGAAGTGCACTTCAATATGAACTAAAGACATTAAAAGAGCTTAATCTTAAGATGAGTGAAGATGCTACTAAACTTACCAATGCGCTTAAAGGTGAAAAGAAAACCCAAGGAAATTGGGGTGAGATGGTACTAGAGCGAGTGCTTGAAAGCTCTGGACTTCGTAGAGGACATGAATATGAAAGAGAGGTGAGTCTTAAAGATGAAGAGGATAAAAGCTTTCGTCCTGATGTGATCATTAATTTACCTGATGATAGACATATTATTATCGATGCAAAAACTTCATTAAATAGTTATAATGAGTTTGTCTCAGCTGAAGATGAGGGGATGAAACAACTTCATTTAAAAAATCATATAATGGCTTTAAAAAATCATATAAAGTCTCTAAGTGAGAAAAAATATGAGAATCTAAAAACTATTAATAGTTTAGATTTTATCTTTATGTTCGTGCCGATTGAAGGGGCACTATTATTAGCCCTTGAAAATGACATCAATCTTTATGATGAAGCTTTTAAACAAAAGATCATCTTAGTAAGTCCTACCACTCTTTTAGTAGCCTTAAGAGCCGTAGAGAATACTTGGAGATATGAGAGACAAGCTCAAAGTATCAGCGATGTGTACTATAGAGCGGAAGAGTTGTATAAAAAGTTTCATGGTTTTGTAGAGGACCTAAAAAAAGTAGGAGATTCAATATCAAAAGCTAATGATACATATAATGAAGCTTTTAAAAAACTGAGTGATGGAAGAGGAAATCTTATCTCTCAAGCAACGATGTTAAAAAAGATATCAAATATCAAACCAAAAAAAGAGCTTGATACAAACTTGGTGGATAATGCACTAAGTAGTGATAGTTTAGAAGATAATAGTTAAAATAAAAAAGGGATAATCAATGAAAAACTTATGGACTGAAGAAGAATCAAAACATTATAAAACAGATTTAGAGCTAAGAGTATATACATCAAATCTTTTAGGACGAAGTGATGAACTTGTACTTCATGGTGGAGGAAATACTTCTGTAAAGTCTCAAGTTGATGGACAAGATATTTTATTTGTAAAAGGTAGTGGATGGGATCTAGTGAGTATCAAAGAGGAGGGGTTTGCTCCAGTTGAGCTTACTATGCTTCAGGATATGGCAAAAGTAGAAGAGCTTAGTGATAGTGAAATGGTAGCAGCTCAGAGGGAAGCTATGATCGATAAAACCGCAACAAATCCTTCAGTTGAAGCGATACTTCATGCGATTATCCCCTTTAAGTTTGTAGATCATACCCATGCTGATGCAGTGGTGACTATTTCTAATAATGTCAATGGAATAGAAAATATTAAAAAGATCTATCCAAACTTTTTAATAGTTCCTTATGTGATGCCAGGATTTATCTTAGCTCATACTATTTATAAGATGCTAAAAGATCTTGATTGGGAGAAGTGTGAGGGGATCATCTTACATAATCATGGGGTATTTACTTTTGATGATGATGCAAAAAAATCGTATGATAAGATGATAGAAGCGGTAAGTTTAGCAGAAGAGTTTTTAGATCAAAATGCAAATCTTGAACTTCCAACAATTGAAATAAAAGAGTTTAATATAAAAACCTTAAAAGCTGAAGTGGAAAAAGAAAAAGGGTGTGAAATAGTTTGTAATATCAATCAAACTCCACTTGCACTCTATTATGCTTCACTTGAATCAGAAATGCTCACACGTGGAGTTTTAACACCAGAACATATTATCCGAACAAAACGACATCCACTTATTATAAAACAAGGGGATGACATAAAAGCAAAACTTGAAGAGTATAACAAGGATTACATAGAATATTTTGAAATGTTTGCAAAAGATGAGGTGATGTTAAATCCAGCTCCAAATTATGCTGTAATAGAAAACTATGGAGTAGTTTCTTTTGGAAAAAATGAGAAAGAGGCTAATATCATCAATGATGTGATAGAGCATACTATGAATGCTGTTTTACGATCTGATCTCCTTGGTGGATATGAATCGATCTCTTTAAGAGATAGTTTTGATATGGAATATTGGGAACTTGAGCAAGCGAAGTTAAAAAAGTAGAAAAATAGTAAAAAGTAAAAATATATGGAACTCTTTTATTTTATAGATATTATTGGGATCATCTCTTTTGCTTTGAGTGGGTTTTTGATATCTATAAAACATGAGCTTGATATGCTTGGTGTTTTTTTAATGGCTTTTGTGACTGCTCTTGGTGGAGGGATTATTCGAGATACTATAGCTGGAGAGATTCCATATGCATTTGTGGACTCTACTCTTCCTTTGATAGTTCTTCTCACCCTTCTTTTTGCAATGGCTTTAAAACTTCATCATAAAAAGAATCTTGATCGAAAAGAGCTTTTTGTCCTAAGTGATTCCATTGGACTTATCTCTTTTAGTATCTCTGGAGCATTAGTGGCTATTGGGATAGGAGCAAACTTTTTTGGAGTGATCATTCTTTCATTTATTACAGCAGTAGGAGGAGGGATCATAAGAGATGTACTTATCAATCATGTCCCTCTTATACTCTCAAAAGATTTTTATGGAACTGTTGCTATTATCATTGCTATTTTAATGTATCTTTTACATATTTCCCAGATTTTAAATTTTGCAACAATTTTAATGGTATTTTGTATAGGGGTAGCATTACGGGTGATTGCTAGAAAATACAATTGGACTTTACCAAAGCTAAAATAAGGAGCAGTGATGGAAAAATATTTGATGGCACTCGATGCAGGAACTGGAAGTATAAGAGCAGTGATCTTTAATACTAAAGGGGATCAAATATCTATAGGGCAAAGGGAGTGGACTCATATTGAAGAGGATGGGGTTTCTAACTCTATGAGCTTTGATTGTGATACAAACTGGGAACTAACAAAAGAGTGTATAAAAGAAGTGCTTCAAAGTGGAAACATTGATCCAAAAGATATTTTAGCAGTGAGTTCTACTAGTATGCGTGAGGGGATTGTTCTTTATGATAAAGATGGATGTGAGCTTTTTGCAGTGGCAAATGTAGATGCAAGAGCAGATAAAGAGGTCAAGTATTTAAAAGAAAATTTCCCCGAAATTGAAGAGGAGTTTTATAAACTCTCAGGGCAAACCTTTGCTCTTGGAGCACTTCCTAGAATCTTGTGGCTAAAAAACAATGAACCCGAACTTTATGAAAAAGTAAACAAGATCTCTATGATCAGTGATTGGATATTATATAAACTGTGTGGAAAGATCACTAGTGATCCCAGTAATGGAGGAACTTCAGGGATATTTTCTCTAGAAAATAGAGGCTGGCTAAGCTCTATGGCAAAACAAGTGGGGATAAAAGAGGATATTTTTCCAGAGGTTTTAGAAGTAGGTGAAGTGATCGCAAAGGTAAGTGATAATTTAAGTGGACTGGATAGCTCTACACTTGTGGTTCAAGGTGGTGGAGATGTACAGCTTGGAAGTGCAGGACTTGGAGTAGTCGAGCTTGGTGATGTGGCGATCTTAGGTGGATCATTTTGGCAGCAAATTGTCAATATCTCTTCCTCTACACTGCCTTCAAAAGATATGGAGATACGAGTCAATCCTCATGTGATCCCTATGCTCTCTCAAGCTGAGGGGATCACTTTTTTTAGCGGACTCATTATGAGATGGTTTCGAGATGCTTTTTGTGATCTTGAAAAACTTGAAGCAAAAGAAAAAGGGTGTGATGTCTATGAGCTTATGGAAGAAAAAGCGAGTAAAATTCCTGTAGGATCAAACGGTATCATCCCTATTTTCAGTGATAGTATGAAATATGGAAAATGGTACCATGCAAGTCCTAGTTTTATAAATTTAAGCCTTGATCCAAATATATGCAATAAAGCGAGTATGTTTCGAAGTTTACAAGAAAATGCAGCGATTGTAAGTGATATTAATCTAAAAAAAATAGAGTTTTTTTCCGGAATAAAAACTAATAAAATAGTATTTGCAGGAGGAGCAAGTAAAGGAAAACTTTGGTGTCAAATCTTAGCAGATGTAACAGGATGTAAAGTAGAGATCCCAAAAGTGACTGAAGCAACAGCTTTAGGAGCTGCGATGGCTGCAGGAGTTGGAGCAAAGATATATGACTCTTTACAAACCGTAGCAAAGGAGCTAGTAGTATGGGAAAAAGAGTATCTTCCAAATATGCAAAACTATCAAGAATATAAAAAGATAAAGCAGAAATGGCAAGAGATATATAATGAACAGCTAAAATTAGTAGACAATGGACTTACCACTTCTATGTGGAAAGCTCCAGGAGTGTAAAATAACCCTAAAAAGGGTTGTTTTTATAACTTTTTCAAACAAATAATAATACAATATTTAAAATTAATTTGGGTAACTGCATGATCAAACACGAGGCTTCACCACAACAACTTTTAGAACAATATAAAAATGCTGTAGATCTTTCTATGATTGTATCAAAAACAGATCCATCAGGGGTCATTACTTATGTAAATGAACGGTTTATAGAGATATCCAAATACTCCAAAGTAGAGCTTCTTGGAAAAAATCATAATATCATTAGACATCCTGAGTCTCCCTCTACATTATTTAAAGAGCTATGGCAGACAATTCGGGCAAAAAAAGTATGGAAAGGGATCGTTAAAAACCTAGCAAAAGATGGTTCATACTACTATGTAGATACTATGATCATCCCTATAGTTGATGATGCTGGAGAGATCATAGAGTATATAGGGCTTAGAAATAATATCACTCAACTACTAGAGACTCAAAAACTTTTAGAAAAAGCAAGAATCGATGAAGTGACTCATCTAAAAAGTAGAACAGCACTCCTTGAAGATACAGATTTTGATGTAGATCATAACCTTGCTCTTATAGATATAGCAAGCTTTAAACATATCAATGATTTTTATGGACATGTAATAGGGGATAAACTTTTACAAATACTTAGTAAAGAGCTTCAAACTTTTACTGAAAATTTTGATTGTCACCTTTATAGATTGCCAATAGATATTTTTGCTATTTTAACTCAAGAGCCAATAGAGAAGTTAAAAAATCTTGTTTTAGAGTTTACTCAATATATCGCTTCAAAACCTATAACTATATCAAATAGTCATATCTACGTAAATGTAGTAAGTGGTCTAGCAGGATATGAGAATAAACAGAAGATCTATCAATATTCAGATGTAGCACTCCAATATGCAAAAGCAAATAAAAAAAGACTCCAAGTCTATTCAAAAGAGATAAACTTACAAAAAGAGATAGAAAATAATCTTTTATGGACCCAAAGATTAAATGAAGCGATCTTCGATAATAAACTTAAAGCGTTTTATCAACCAATCGTAGATAATAAAACACTGGAGTATAAAAAGTATGAATCTTTAGTAAGACTGATTGATGAAAATGGTAATATCGTCTCACCATTTCACTTTTTAACTATCTCAAAACAAACGAAACTCTACTCATACCTTACAAAAAAGATCCTAGAAGATACCGTAGAAAAATTTCGAGATAATAATCTAGACTTTTCTATCAATCTCTCAATAGAAGACTTTGAAAATGAAAAAACAGTCAATCTTCTTTTAGATGTGTTTCAAGATACAAAACTAGCCAAACAAGCTAACTTAGAGATAACAGAAACAGAAGAGATCAATAACTATGAAACAGTCATTGAAGTGATCTCCAAGCTTAAAAGTCTAGGATGTAAGATAGCAATAGATGATTTTGGAAGTGGGTATTCAAACTTTACGTATCTTATGAAATTAAAAGCAGATTTTATTAAGATCGATGGAAGTTTAATCGAAAAAATCGATTATGATCTTTCTTCCCAATCAATCGTAAAAGCGATAGTCTCTTTTGCAAAAGAGATGGGGATAAAAACTGTAGCTGAGTATGTAAGTAGTGAAGAGATATTTAATAAAGTGATTGACTTGGAGATCGATTATTCACAAGGGTACTATTTTGGAATCCCAAAAGAGGATCTATAAAATTATAAAAGGAAAAGTATGGCAAGTATAACAAAAAGAGTAACATTTATAGCAAAAGAGGGTTGTGAAGAGAAAATGAAAGAACTTTTAACAGCGATGGTTGAACCCTCTAAAAAAGAACCAGGTGTAGTTTTTTATGATATCTATCAGTGTATTGAGAATAAAAGAAAATTTTATGCAGTAGAGTCTTGGGAGAGTGAAGAGGCTTTAGAGGGGCATAAACAGACTGAGCATTATGCTGTGTATAAATCTAGTTTTGAGCCTTATTGTGAGGATAAGTATACAGAGGAGCTAGAGATTCTTGGGTAAAAATTTTTAAAGAGTTTGTTTGAAGCCCCATCTTTTTGATGGGGCTTTTTTATTGTCAATGTTTTATTGACTAAAATATTTGACATTAAGATATAA
>CBETOJ010000051.1:0-8541 GCA_965537725.1 uncultured Campylobacterales bacterium
ATCAACACACTCATCTGCATAGAAGCCAAATTTGTATTTAATACATTACTTTCCATTTTTACTCCAAATATATAATATAAACTTATAGTACCTTATAAATATCGCGTTATCATAGCATTTTAATAAAAAAATAAAAATAAATAGATTTGTTAATATTTGTAACATTCTCTTTGACTCTATGTTGCTTTTTTATAAAAGCTATTTTTTGCTATATTGTACAGCTACACTTTGTGAAAACTATTTTAAAGGATATTGATGAAAGATATAAAATATTACAAGAGTTCCTTTTAAATGGAACTCATCAAATATTTTTTTTAGTTCCAAATCTTCTGCATACGAAAAATTTAAACAAAAAACTATAAGAAGCAACAACTTTTTTATCATATGTTATATCATCTCTTTCATCTGATCTTCAATTAAAGTTGTAACACCAAGATCTATAGCCTTATCATACTTACTTCCAGCATCTTCACCATAAATAAGATAATCAGTCTTTTTAGAAACCGATCCAGCTACTTTAGCTCCAAGCTCTTCAAGCTCTTTTTTTATCACTCCCCTACTTCGACTCATAGTTCCAGTTAAAACTACTGTTTTATCTTTAAAAGGGTTTTGCTTTACTTCTTTTTTCTCTTCTATTGTAGGCTGAATCGTATCAAATAACTTTTCTACCACTTCACGATTAACTCTAAAAAACTCTAATAAAGAGTTTGCCATCTGCTCACCAAAACCATCAAGTTTTTCTAGATCTTCAAAAGTTACATCAAGTATCTTTTCTCCAAACTCTAAGGCTATCTGTTTGCTTGCCACTTCTCCAATATGCTCAATTCCAAGAGCATTGATCACACGATGAAGGGGACTTCCTTTTGTAGCTTCTATTGCATTTAAAAGGTTATTTATCTTTTTTTCTTTAAAGCTTTCTAATCCTTCTAAGTCTTCATATTTAAGCGAATAAAGATCAAGTACATCTTTGATCTTCTCTTTTTCTACTAAAAGTTCTACAATCTTATTTCCCAGACCATCTATATTCATACAATTCTTTGAAGCAAAATAGATAATAGAGTTTACTCGTCTACTTGGACAATCAAGGTTTTGACATTTGATCAAAATATCTTCTACTAAAAGCTCACTTTTACATTTTGGACAATGTGTTGGAACTTCTATATCTTTTTCATCCCCTTTTCTTCTATCAGTAAAAACCTTTGTGATCTTTGGGATAATATCTCCACTTTTTATGATAATCACCTCATCACCAAGTTTTAGATCAAGTCTTTTGATCTCATCAAAGTTATGTAAAGTCGCTCGACTAACCGTTGAGCCATCGATCAAAGTTGGCTCTACACTTGCTACTGGTGTGATCGCTCCTGTTCGTCCCACTTGTAAAATAATATCTTTTACAATAGTTGTTTTTTCAACTGCTGGAAACTTATACGCACATGACCATCTTGGAAATTTTACTGTATATCCTAGATCACTTTGAGCTTCTAGATTATCAATTTTTATCACCATCCCATCTAGTCCCATAGCAATAGTATCACGCTGTTTTATTATCTCGTGATATACCTTTTCTATCTCTTCTACAGTTGTACAGATCTTTTGTGTAGGTGGTTTTACAAAACCTAAAGAGTGAATAAAACCCATCACTTCTGAACTATTGGCAAACTCTAGTGAATTTACCCCTACACCCCAAGGATTAAAGTAGAGTTTTCTTTTTGCTGTAATACTTGAATCTAACTGTCGCAAACTTCCTGCTGCTGCATTTCTTGGATTGGCAAAGGTTGGTTCATTGTTTTCTAAACGCTCTTTATTGATAGTTTCAAAATCACTTTTTCTTATCACCACTTCTCCGCGAATCTCAATAAGACCATCATATTCTATATGCAAAGGCACTGTTTGGATCGTCTTTACATTTGTAGTAACATCTTCACCAACTTCACCATCACCTCTTGTGATCGCTTGCTTGATCACTCCATTTTCATAGATAATATTTAAACTTACTCCATCAAACTTAGGTTCACACACAAATTGCATCTTCTCACGATCTACCACTTTTGAAGCTCTTTTGATCCAGTCTTCCAGTTCTTCTGTATTAAAAATATCTTCTTGTGACCACATACGACTCAGATGTTTTGCTTTTTCAAACCCCTCTAATACTACTCCACCAATTCTCTGAGTAGGTGATTTTGGATCTATCTCATTAGGATGTTCATTTTCATATGCTAGCACTTCACGATTAAGTTTATCATACTCCTCATCTGTAGCTATTGGGTTATCGTCCACATAGTATGCTTTTGCCCAATCTATTAAATTTTTTACTTTTTCCTTATATTCATCTGATACCATCAATCTACTCTTTATATTTATTTTACGTATTATATCAAACTAATGATAATTCGATATAATAAAAATAACGAAAATAATGGAGTTTGTTCAATGACTTATGCTGAAATATTTATTTTAGGTTGGAACTTAAACGCTTTAATGTTTGTGATCAATTTAATCTTGGCTTTTAATGTGGTCAAAAGTGCAGATGTGGTCAAAGTCTCTGAAGAACATGAAAAACTAAGTGAGCTAAAAGAGCAAGTTGATCTTTACTATCCAAATAGAGGCTTAGAAACACTTTTTAGCTATATGATCCCTTTTGCAGCTTTTTATCGTGTAGGGTTTAGACTTCTTGAACTGTGGTCTTTTTTAAAAAGAAACAAAGAAGCGACACTTTTTGATTTTATGGTTTACAAATATCAAAGGGATATAGAAAAAGCTCAGAACTGAATTGTAACTTTTCTATTCTATAATACTCTTCACAAATCTTAAAAAAAGGTATTCTCTTGAAACTACAATCTTTGTATATCTCACAATTAGAGTTTGAATCAGGTGCCGTGATCATCTCCTATGGATTGATGGCAATGTTAAAAAGAAAGTATAAAAAGGTGGCTTTTTTTAGACCCATCGTTACTTATATACCAAATAATGATACAGAACTGATTGTCAATAACTTTAAACTTGATCTTGATCCAAAAGAGTGTATCGGTATCACTTCAGAAGAAGCAAAAAAACTGATCTCAAATAATAAACAAAATAAACTATATGAAAAACTTATTGCTAAATATGAAAAACTCAAAGAGGATCATGATTTTGTCCTTATCCAAGGAGTGAGCAAAGATAATTTAGATATTGATGTGGATTTTGATATCAACCTTGAACTTGCGAAAAACTTCAATACCCCAGTAATCGGAGTATTAAATGGAAAAGATAAAACAAAAGAGGATATTTTAGAAGATATCTCCATCGAAGCAAATGCGATAAAATCACATGGAGTAAGTCACTTTGCTACTTTTGTCAATAGAGTCCATCCTGAAGATATCAAAGAGATTAAAAAAACAAAAACTCCTTATTTACTCTATTGTATTAAAGAGGTTCCAGCAATCGCTAATATTACTATTGCTGATGTCAAAGAAACAATTGGAGCAAAAGTACTTCTTGGAGAAGAGAAAGATCTTCATAAAACGATCAATAATATTAAAGTAGGTGCAATGAACTTTGATAACTATCTAGAATATATTGATGATAAAGATCTCATTATCGTTCCAGCTGATAGAAGTGATATCATCATAGGATCAATCGCAGCGATCCATTCTAAAACAGTTCCAAATATCAGCTGTATCCTACTTACTGGAAATATCAAGATCAAAAAATCTATTAAAGAGCTTTTAAAAGGATTTAATGAGCATATTCCTATTTTAAGAGTAAAAGAGTCAACTTTTGAGATCGCTAAAAAAGTTTCTAATGTAAAAGCGATAATTAGAACAGGAAACAATGCTAAAACCTCTTTAATTGAGGGGATTTTTAATAATGCAGTAGAGCTTGAGAAAATTGAACAACATCTTCAAATAGACTCACCTCATATAATCACACCTGTGATGTTTGAGTACTCTTTATTAAAAAGAGCAAGGGAAAATAAACAAACTATCGTCCTTCCAGAAGCAAAAGATGAAAGGATACTCAAAGCTAGTGAAATCCTTCTTAATGGAGATGTTGTAAATATCGTTCTTTTAGGTGATAGCCAAGATATATTAAGACGTGCTAATCTTTTAGGAGTTGATATCACAAAAGCAACTATTATAGAACCAGCTTTATCACCTGAACTTCCTATAATGGCAAAAGCATTTTATGAGCTTAGAAAACATAAAGGAATGACCGAGGAGCAGGCTACAGAACTCCTTCAAACCAATAATAACTACTTTGCTACGATGATGGTACAAATGGGATATGCTGGTGGAATGGTAAGTGGAAGTATCTCTACAACTGCAGATACAGTAAGACCTGCTTTACAGATCATCAAAACTACAAAAGATACTCCAATAGTCTCTAGTGTATTTTTCATGTGCTTAGATACAAAAGTTTTGGTCTATGGAGATTGTGCAATCAATCTTGACCCAACTGCGCAGGAGCTTGCAGTGATCGCTAAAAGTAGTGTAAAAACAGCTCGTGCTTTTGGGATCGATCCTAAAGTTGCTATGCTCTCATACTCCACTGGACAAAGTGGAAGTGGAGCAGATGTGGAAAAAGTAAAAGAAGCTACAAAAATACTTCATGAGGATGAATCACTTTTAGTAGAAGGACCTATTCAGTATGATGCTGCAATTGAGAAAAGTGTCGCTGCTTCAAAACTACCAAACTCAAAAGTAGCAGGGGTTGCAAATGTACTTATTTTCCCTGATCTAAACACTGGAAATAATACTTATAAAGCGGTACAAAGAAGTAGTGGTGCTATTGCTATTGGACCAGTACTTCAAGGTCTTAATAAACCAATCAATGACCTAAGTCGAGGTTGTCTTGTAAGTGATATAGTAAATACGATTGCAATTACAGCGATTCAAGCTCAAGATGAAGATTCAAAGAAAGGGAAAAAATGAAGATATTAGTGTTAAATAGCGGTAGTTCATCTATAAAGTATAAACTTTTTGATAACGAGAGTATGAGTGAGCTTGAGAGTGGTGTAAAAGAGGAGGTAAAAGACCATAAACAAGGTATTCAAGAAATTTTACATAAATTACAACAAGATAAACTTATCGATGATCCAAAGGAGCTATTTTGTGTAGGACATAGAGTCGTACATGGGGGAGATTTTTTTACTAAGGCTACTTTAGTTGATGAAGATGTGATAAAAAAGATAGAGCTATTATGTGAGCTTGCACCTCTTCATAACCCTGCAAACTTAGAAGGGATCAAAGCTGTTGAAGCAAACTTAGGGGATATCCCTCAAGTGATCGTTTGTGATACAGCCTTTCATCAAACTATTCCATCTTATGCAAGTTTTTATCCACTTCCATATGAATACTATGAGAAGTTTCATATTAGAAAGTATGGTTTCCATGGAACATCACACCAATATATTGCACAAAAAGCTGCACAAAAACTTGGTAAACCACTTGAAGAATGTAATTTAATCACTTTACATCTTGGAAATGGTTCAAGTGCTTGTGCCATAGAAAAAGGGAAAAGCATCGATACCTCTATGGGATTTACTCCATTAGAGGGTCTTATGATGGGGACACGATGTGGAGATATCGATGGATCTTTAGTCTATTATTTAGAAGAGAAATTAGATTGTACTAGAGAAGAGATCTATAATATTTTAAATAAACAAAGTGGATTTAAAGGGCTTTGTGGGACTAATGATCTAAGAGAAGTGATACGACTCATTGATGAAGAGTGTGATACCCATGCAAAACTTGCTCTTGATATGTTTATCTATAGAGTAAAAAAATATATTGGAAGTTATCTTATGATCTTAGGAAAGGTTGATGCTATTGTTCTAACTGGTGGAATTGGAGAAAATTCACAGCTTGTACGACATGCTATCTATGAAGCAACTGATAAGTTTGATTTAGCACACATTACTATTACTACAAATGAAGAAAAAGCTATAGCGATACAATCTAAGGAACTATTAGATAAATGATACGATTAGGTTCTAATTCAAAAACAAGAGCTCTTATTTTACGTGAACAAGGAATTGAGTTTATTCAAAATGGTGGAGAGTTTGATGAAGAGAGTATCACCACAACTGATCCAAGAGAGTTTGTAACCATTGCTACAAAAGGAAAGTTTAAAGAGCTATTTTCTAAATATGGCTGTGATGAGATGCCACTTTTAGTAGCTGATACTGTAGTTACTAGTAATGGGGAGCTTTTACGAAAAGCCAAAGATAAAAAAGATGCTAGACGAATGTTAGAGCTTCAAAGTGGTAGTGAAGTAAGTATCATCTCTTGTATGATCTTTAGATCCCACGATACTGAACTTTTTGATATCTCTACTACAACGTATCACTTTAAAGAGTACGATCAAGAGCATATGGATGAATATATTAAAAGTGATGAATGTATGGGAAAAGCAGGTGCTATTATGGTAGAGGGGTTTTGCAAGCCATATATCAAAAGTGTAGATGGCTATGAGAGCACTGCCATGGGACTTTGTATAGAAAAACTTCTTCCTTTTTTATAACCTGTAAGAATACATCTTATTTTCCATCGAACGACGGGTATATAAAGAGACCTTTACCTCTTTATATTTTCTTGAATATTGTGGTTTGATTAAAGTGAGTTCATTGGTATAACAATCTAAAACCATAAGATCTTTTTTATTATCAGCATAATATCCTAGGACATAATATTTTTGATCATAGAGTTTTGAATTGATATTTCTCTTTGTTTGAAAAAATCGAAACTTCTTAGGATCAAGTCCTAGTTTTACCAAAAGTGTATATTTTGCAAAAGCAAAATCTAAAGAATCTCCTGCTCCTGAAGCAATAAGTTCTACCAATGTAGCATTAAAATCATTACCCCAATGTGCATAATCTTTTTTATAACTTATTTTATTGATCAATTGATTGACCATTGAGAGTTTTGTATACGTACTTGTTGTCCTAGTAGATATCTTTCCTATCTCATGTTGAATAAATCGTACTCTATCGATCGCTTTTTTTCCAAAAGTATTATAAACTTTAGAATATGATGTTTGCGTAATAGGTAATAAATAGGAAAAAAGAGCCTGTGTCGATAAAAAAGTAATAAGGATGAATTTAAACATAACTCTACTTTTTTATCTTTTTCTCTTTAGCTATAAGCAATATTTTGCTCTAAACTAAATGCTCCATCAAAAACTGTTTGCTCATCATATGCTTTACCAATGAGTTGAAGTCCTATTGGCATCCCTTCATTATCTCTATCTACAGGAAGAGAAATAGCTGGAAGACCTGCAAGATTGATCGAAATAGTGTAGATATCACTTAGATACATTTCAAGAGAACTTGCAAATGCTCCAAATTTTTGTGCTGTAGTTGGAGCTACAGGATTTAAGATAAGATCAGCTTGCTTAAAGATCTTATCAAACTCATCTTTGATAAGGTGTCTTACTTTTTGTGCTTTGATATAGTATGCATCATAATATCCTGAACTAAGTACAAAACTCCCAAGCATAATTCTTTTTTGAACCTCAGCCCCAAAACCTTCACTTTTTGTTTTTGTATAAGTCTCTTTAAGATTCTTTGCTTCTACTCTATTTCCATATCTAATCCCATCATATCTACTTAAGTTTGCACTAGCTTCTGCCGTTGCAACGATATAATATGAAGATAGGATATTTTTTGTATCCATCATATTTTTATGTATTATTGTATGCCCTGCTTCTTCTAAAGTCTTAATAGTCTTTTGCATAGCTGTTTTGATCTCATCACTTGCTTCTTCGATAAAGTTATCAATCACTGCAATAGTGATTTTTTTTGAACCATCAAGATTTGGAGCAACTGGAGTATACTCTACATCTGCACTTGTTGAGTCTTTTGGATCATATCCTGAGATAATATCATAAAGAATCGCTGCATCTTCTACATTTTGAGTGATTGGTCCACACTGATCAAGCGATGAACTATACGCTGCAATTCCATATCTTGAAACTCTTCCATATGTAGGTTTCATCCCCACACATCCACAAAAAGCGGCAGGTTGACGAATAGATCCACCAGTATCAGTTCCTAAAGCGGCAACTGCAAGTCCAGCAGCAACTGCTGCGGCACTTCCACCTGAGCTTCCACCTGGTACTTTTGTATTATCCACTGGATTTAAAGTATTTCCGTAGCAACTTGTTGCTGTAGTACTTCCCATAGCAAACTCATCCATATTGGTTCTACCAAAGGCACACAATCCATTTTTTTCTAAATTCTCAATAACTGTTGCATTGTATGGAGCGATATACCCTTTTAGGATATTACTACTACATGTCATCTCCCAGCTCTTAATATTGATATTATCTTTTATAGCGATCGGCACTCCACTATTTGAGTCTTTAACCTCTGTATCTGTTAACTGCTCAATATATGCACCTAAATGTTTATTAGCTTCTATATTCTTTTTTAACTCTTCTTTTAACTCTTTGAGTTGATCTTCATTAAAAGTTAATGCTTCTTTTAAGGTTACCAAGCGTACTCCTGTAGAAATTTGTTTGTTTATAAATATTGGCGATTTTATCTAAAATTTTCTATAA